>CAZDUP010000165.1:3788-6068 GCA_964508625.1 uncultured Thermodesulfobacteriota bacterium | reverse complement strand
TGGCCTATAGAAATGGCAGGCCCGTGCGCCTGCAGGAGCTTGGCACAATAAGGGACGACGTCGAGAACAACAGGATAGCGAGCTGGTACAAGGACACCAGGGCCATTGTCCTCGCTGTGCAGCGCCAGCCAGGCACAAATACAATAGAGGTGGTCGACAGGATAAAGGAGCTGCTGCCCGAGTTCAGGCACCAGATGCCCGGAGCAGTGAACCTCAACATCCTCTTTGACAGGACCATATCCATACGCGAATCCGTGCACGACATCAAGTTCACGCTCGTCCTTACCGTTGCCCTCGTCGTCATGGTCATAGGCCTTTTTCTCAGGAACCTCTCCTCAACCATAATACCTAGCCTGGCGCTGCCGATGTCGATCATAGGCACATTCAGCGTCATGTACATGATGGGCTACAGCGTAAACAACCTCTCGCTAATGGCGCTTACGCTCTCAGTGGGCTTTGTAGTGGACGATGCCATAGTCATGCTCGAAAATATCGTCCGGCACGTCGAGAAGGGCGAGAGCCCTGCTGACGCGGCCTTCCGGGGTGCGAGAGAGATAGGCTTTACCATCGTCTCCATGACGCTCTCGCTTGTCGCGGTCTTCATACCGGTATTTTTCATGGGCGGCATATTAGGACGGCTCCTGCACGAGTTCGCGGTTACCATCGGCTCGGCCATCCTGATATCCGGCTTCATCTCACTCACACTCACGCCAATGCTATGCAGCAGGTTTCTAAAGCCAGAGCGCGAGCACGGGCAGGGGCGCGCCTCAAGGGCGCTCGAGAACGGCTTCAATGGCCTGCGCTCGCTTTACGAACGGAGCCTCTTAACGGTCCTTGCCTTCAAGCGGGCCTTCATCGCCCTCTCTCTTCTGATACTCGCTGCCACGGTCTTTCTCTTCTGGCGCATGCCGGCAGGCTTTCTCCCCTCAGAGGACATCTCGCAGATATTCTGCTTCACCGAGGGGCAGCAGGGCATCTCCTTCGAGGACATGAAGCGCCACCAGCAGGAGCTCGCAGCGATAATACAGAAGGACCCGAACGTCGAGGCCTTCATGTCGAGCGTGGGCGGCGGGTCCAGCAATTCAGGCAACAACGGCAGGATAATCATACGCCTCAAGCCCCGTAGCGAGCGCTCCCTCTCTGTAGACGAGGTCATCCGCGAGCTCAAGCCCAAGCTCTCCAATACTCCAGGCATAAAGATATTCATGCAGAACCCGCCGCCGATACGCATAGGCGGGCAGGTCACCAAGAGCCAGTACCAGTATACTGTCCAGGGGACGAACATAGATGAGCTCTACAGGTACGCGGGGATGCTCGAAGAGAGCATGAAGGGCATACCTGAGATTGACGAGGTCACGAGCGACCTCCTCATCAATAACCCGCAGATAAACGTGAAGATAGACAGGGACAGGGCCTCTGCCCTGGGCGTATCGGCCGAGCAGATAGAGAACACTCTCTATACCGCCTACGGTTCAAGGGAGATATCCACCATATTCGCGCCCAATAACCAGTACACGGTCATAATGGAGCTCGACCCAAAATACCAGGCAGACCCTTCGGCCCTATCGAGGCTCTATGTCCGCTCCTCTCAGGGTAAGCTCGTTCCACTCTCCGCTGTAGCGAGCATCTCAAGGGGCGTGGGCCCGCTTACGGTGAACCACCAGGGGCAGAACCCGTCCGTTACCATCTCATTTAACCTCAAGGATGGCGCTGCGCTGAGCCAGGCCGTGGAAAAGGTCGAATCCGTATCAGGGGCTGTCCCGGCAGGCATCACCACCGGCTTTGCTGGCGCTGCCGAGGCATTCCAGGAATCGACCACGGGCATGTGGATACTCATACTCATGGCCATTCTCGTCATCTATCTCGTTCTCGGCATACTCTACGAGAGCTTCATACACCCGATAACCGTCCTCTCGGGCCTGCCCTCCGCCGGGTTTGGCGCGGTATTGACGCTCATGCTCTTCAACAAGGACTTGAACATCTACTCCATAGTCGGGGTCCTGATGCTCGTCGGCATCGTCAAGAAGAACGCCATCATGATGATAGACTTTGCCATAGACGCCCAGAGGAACGAGGGCAAGAACGCGGCAGAGGCCATATATCAGGGCGCGCTCATCAGGTTTCGCCCCATTATGATGACAACCATGGCCGCGCTCATGGGAACCCTCCCAATAGCGCTGGGCTTCGGCGCGGGCGCGGAGGCGCGCCGCGCGCGCGGCGGCGCGGGGGGGGGGGGGGGGGGGGTCTCTCAGGTCCTGGCACGCGACATGAACACAGGGG
>CAZDUP010000165.1:0-3778 GCA_964508625.1 uncultured Thermodesulfobacteriota bacterium | reverse complement strand
CTACATCACGCCTGTCGTCTATATCTATCTTGATTCCTTCCAGGAGAGGATAAGGGCCTGGAGGAGAAGGCGCGTGCAGGCCCAAACTGCTCCGTGAGCCTCTGTTGACCGGCCACTGCGTCCATGTTACCATTTAAGAGAGGCACTTACATGGACAGCCGTTGCAGGCACCTTACCATAATAATAAATGAAAACGGGACAGAGACCTGGTTCTGCTTTCACCAGCACGCAAAGCGGGGACTCATACAGTCGTGTTTCCTGAAGACCGGCCCGTGCAGGTACTCCAACGGACCGTTTCCGCCGGAGCCCGTGGAAGAGGACCAGACCAGGGAAGGCTCAGAGAAGCAGGAATAAGAAGCTTTCTTCCTCTATTATAAAATACGCCCCGTAGCTGTACACCGCCCAGCTCGATATCCATCCGTTAACAACAGCCCTCATCCATAGCCGCTTCGAGAGCACGCCCAATCCCAAAGCACCCAGCAGAGCGTAGCAGACGGTAATGCCCGATGTGTATGTAGCCTTTGCGGCCGTGTAAAACGGGACCTTGATGAAGAAATCGAGAAGCGCGCCAAGGTACAGGGCCACGCACATGGCGAGCAGAACAAAGCAAACCTTCGCTTTTTCATTTGAGTCCCTGAGTGCTGTAGCTATCCCCATTATTATCGCGGCAGCCGGAAGCACTGCCAGCAATGCCCCGGAGAACATCAGGTCGTGGTTCCAGACGTTCTGCTCTACCACATTGTGATAGACTCCGCTGAAGCCGCCGTCAAGCCACATAGTAGAGTAGAGCGAGTCCCAGAAGCTGTCCATGCCCGAGTAAGCGGGATGTAAAAAAGAGTCGCCGAATTCGAAAAAATGATCAAGAACCCTGTAACTCGGGAACTGCCACCAGGCCGCCGCCTCCGGGTCCCAGTTGCCCACGAAAGGCCTGCCAAGGTGGATCATGTTCCTTATGTAGTACCATCCTGAAATGGCGAAGGCCGCTCCGAAGGAGAGCGCCAGAGAAATGGCCGCCATCCTGAAGCGCTCAGCTGTCCTTTCCGTATGAAGGAACTTCACGATCACCACCGCTGCCACGAACGGCGCGAGCAGCGCCGGGGTCACCTTTGAAAGGAGGGCAAGGCCGAAGAAGACGCCCATCAAGGCCATCCTCCTGAAGACCTTCCCGTCAATGGGCGACCTCAATATCCAGAGCCCGGCGGCTATCGTGCACGAGGAGAATAGCGCGGACATCATCTGGTTGCCCAGCCCCCTCGATAGATAGACGTTCATTGGAAGGAGCCCGCCTATGACTATGGCAAGCGACTGAAGGTCCCTCCTTGCCGGAAACGCGCTTTTCGCTGCCCTGTAGATGGCCTCGACCATCAACATGGAGCAAAGAGCTGGTATGAGGCGCAGGGCCCTGGCCAGGGTCATAGAATCCAAATGTCCCTCTAGGGCCGCATAGACAGGGGCTGAAATGATGTAATAGAGCGGCGAATGGAACATGGACCACCCATCTGTCGCCAGCGGCACTGAAAGCTCCTCGGCTATATATCGTATGTACATGAAATGGTCTGCCTGATCGAATCCGACCTCGATGGAGAGCTTCCAGAAATTGTTGATGGCAAGGACAGCCAGCGCTGCCATAATGGCAAGGCTCAAAAACCTCGGGGTCGGGATGAGCATCTGCATGAACCTGCTTCGGCTGCGGTAGAACAAGACAGTGAGGCCGAACCCAGCCGCGAAGATGGAGATTATTACTGGCAGCTCTGTGAAAAAGACCTTGTCGGCTCTCGCGAACTGCTTTGACACCTGAGGGTGCGGCTCGTCATCCACATGACGGGCCCTGGACCATGAGGACGCGTCCAGGCTTGCTTCCCAGCTCTCTCCGGTCATTATGCCGAGGTCCTCTGATATGGCGGCAACGACCGGCACGCCAATGCTGTTCTCGACCTCTATGACGAGTTCATGGCTTCCGGGGGTAAGATAAGGCCCCATGTCAAAGACGAGCGGCTCTTCCCAGGCGTCAGCGGCTCGCGAACCCGGGAGCTCCTGACCGTCGAGCCTTAGCATGGCGGACATCCGGGCCCTGACCTCAATAACGGCCCGGACCTGGCCAGTAGAGGATGAGAATGTCGTTCTGTACATGGCTTTCACAGGGCGTTTGACATAGGCCTTCAGGGTCCTGGGGACGTCAGGGCGCAGCCACTCAGCACCCTTGAAATGCATGAGCAGGACGACCTCTTCGCTGAAAAAGAGGCTTGAGAGGGGAAGGATCGAAAAGAACGCAAAAAAGAGCAGGAATGCGGCAAAGATTCTTTTATTCCTTGACACAGAGCTCACCTCTGAAGAACGCGCGTACTTACCGGCATATTATAAAATTTCCTGCGCAGCCGATTCAAGGCCCATTACGCGGCCTGCCTACTGGAGCACGAAGTACGCGCCGTAGGAATAGACGGCCCAGCAGGCGAGCCATCCGTAAACGAGAGCCCTTTGCACCGCTCCCCTGAGAAGCGCCGAGAGGCCCAGGCTCCCGAGTAGCGCGTAGCAGACGGTTATGCCCGAGGTGTAGGTCGCCTTGCCAGTGGTATAGGCAGGGACCTTCAGGAAATAATCGAGCATTGCGCCGATATACAGGGCAACGCAAAGGGCGAGGAGAAAAAACCCATGAGAGGCCTTCTCGCGGCGTACTACAAGCGAGATGACGATGCCCGCGATTATGCCCATTGCCGGCAGCAGGGCCAGCCACACCCCGGAGAACATCATGTCAAGGTTCCAGGTGTTAAGCGGCAGCTCGTCCTGGAATGCGCCGCTGAAGTTGCCGTCCATCCACATGGTCGAATAGAGCGAATCCCAGAAGCTGTTGAAACTCGAATAGGCGGGATAGAGGAAGGAATCCCCGAAGCCGAGGAAATGCCTTGTGAGCCTGTAGCTCGGGAACTGCCACCATACTGAGGACTGCCCCCAGTTGCCGACGAGCGGAGAGCCGAGATAGAGCATGTTCCTTATGTAGTACCACCCGGAAATCAGAAAGGCCGCGCCAAAGGAAATGGAAAGCGCGGCTGAGGTCTTGCTCATGCGCTCGTCTGCCTGCTCTCCCAGGAAGAACCTTTTTAGGATAACCCCGGCCACGAACGGTGCAAGGAGCACCGCCGTTACCTTTGAGAGCATGGCAAGGCCGAAGAAGACCCCCATGAGAGCGGCCTTTCTCATCGCCCCTTTCTCCGCTCTCAAGACGCCGAACCCAACTGCCAGTACGCACGACGAGAAGAGGGCTGAGAGCATCTCGTTCCCAAGGCCTCTCGAAAGATATATGTTCATGGGCAGCAGCCCGCCAATAAGGATCGCGATCGACTGCATCTCCTTTCTGTCAGGAAAGGCGTGGCGTGCCGCCCTGTAGACAGCCTCGACCATGAGCACGAGGCAGGCGGCAGGGATGAGCCTCAAGATACGGATGACAGTCGCGTCATCGACCTGACCGGCAAAGGCATAGAAGACCGGGGCTGATATTATGTAATAGAGCGGGGACTGGAACATGGACCAGCCCTCGGTTGCGAGCGGTATGGAGATGTTCTCTGCGACGTAGATTATGTACCGCGCGTGCGCGCTCTGGTCAAAGCCGACCTCTATGGTGAGCTTCCAGAAGTTGTTGAGGGCGAGCACCAATAGCGCAGCCATGACCCCGATGCTTAAAAGCCTCGGGCACGGACTGAAAAACCGGACAAACTGTGCTTTGCTCCTGTTGGCAAAGATGGTGAGCGCGAATACAACGAGGAAGATGGGGACTAGGAGCGGC
>CAZDUP010000164.1:0-6073 GCA_964508625.1 uncultured Thermodesulfobacteriota bacterium | reverse complement strand
ATTATTCTCATCATTGTTCCCGCGAATGCCTTCGCGCTCTCGGCCGATGAGGAGAACAACTCTTCCGTATACCAGGAGGCAGGGCCGTCGGTCGTAAACATCGTGACGACGGCGGTCTCATATGATTTCTTCTACAACCCTGTCCCCTCGACAGGCTCCGGCTCCGGCGTCATCGTTGACAGGCAGGGCTACATAATAACCAACTACCACGTCATCGAAGACGCGAGGACGCTGGAGGTAACGCTCTTTGACGGCAGCAAGTACAAGGCGGAGATAGCCGGCCTCGACCCGGGAGACGACCTAGCGCTCCTTCGAGTGAAGGCGCCCCAGTCAAAGTTGAAGCCCGTCCGTCTCGGCAAATCGACCGGCTTGAGGATCGGACAGAAGGCGCTCGCAATAGGCAACCCCTTCGGGCTTGAAAGGACGCTCACCGTGGGTATTGTGAGCTCGCTCGGCCGGACCATGCGCGCTACAAACGGCAGGCTCATAGGCGGCATCATCCAGACCGACGCCGCCATCAACCCCGGCAACTCCGGAGGGCCTCTCCTTGACAGCTCTGGCGAGATGATAGGCGTCAATACGGCGATCTTCAGCCCTGTCGGCGCGTCCATCGGCATAGGTTTCGCGATACCCGTTGACACTGTCAAAAAGGTGCTGCCTTCGCTCATGGACAAAGGCTATGTCTCAAGGCCCTGGCTCGGCATAGCCGGGCAGAGCATTGACGAGGCTGACGCGGCTATCCTGGGTCTGCCTTCGGCAGGCATACTCATTGCGGACGTGTTCAGGGGCAGCCCCGCGGATAAGGCTGGCTTAAGGGGCTCGACGGCAAAGGTCAGGGTGGGGAACGTGATGGTTGCCTCTGGCGGAGACCTCATAGTCGGCATAAACGGAAGGCCCGTGGCCTCTATGGATGAATTCAACCAGGTAATTGACAGCCTCGGGGTAGGGGATGCCGCTGTAGTCAGGCTTATGAGGAACGGAAAGGTGCTCACAATGAAAATAAAACTCGAAGAGATGCCGTGGAAGTACTGATGAGGACAAAGGAATTGAGAAAGGAATTGAGGCATTCGGGCATAGGGATACTGCTCGGGCTTTTGTGCCTGGTCTTCGGAGTGTCATGGGCCGTCTATCTCACTGCCAACCACGATTCGATACACAGGGACCTCGCGGCTGCCGAGAGGTCCGCGCTTGAAGAGAAGTTCGTGCTCCAGGGAGAAGGAGGCCATGAGGGACATGGCAGCCCAGGCCACGAAGCGCACGGAGAGGCCGGTCACGACGCCCACTCTGCCCATGACATGCACGAAGGACACGGCCAGAGTGCGCAGGTGAATGAGGCTGCTGCCAGTCCATCAGCCCACGAGCACAGCCCTGTGATGGGGGAGGCGCATGAGAGGCTCGCAAAAGGACATCTGCACGCGATGGGGCTTGGCACGCTCACGATCGCCGTATCCCTTCTGCTTGCATTCATCCCTGCTGCTCCAAGGGTAAAGACCCTTGCTGCTGCGTGCCTCGGCACAGGGAGCTTCTTTTATCCGCTCGCCTGGATAGTGATGGGCTACAGGACGACCGCTCTCGGAGAGGCCGGGGCGCAGGCCTCGGTATTCCCGATGGCCGCCTTCAGCATAGCCCTTGTCGGTGCGGGCCTTCTGCTCACTCTCGTCTATGTTGTCAAGTGGATTTTCGGGCGAGAGTAAATATATTTTCTTGCTTACATTTTTGACGGTTTGCTCTTGACAACCCCGAGGCACCTGCATTATCATGTTTCTATTAATCACAGTAAAATTTTCCCGTAACTGACGGAATCAAGGTGGCTACCACTGGGGAGCGGGAAATATAAGTAGTTGCCGACCGTCTGGGCATAGTGGTGCAGCCTTTTAAAGGCTGGACAGCTTTGCCGTGACGGTTTTTTTATTGCTCAGAATACCCTTGACGCTCAGGGAGTAAAAATAGTATCACACTGACCGAATATGGGACACAAGACCTTCGACAGAGGGGTACACCCCTCTTATTATAAAGAGCTCACCTCGGCCAAGGCCATCGTGCCTGCGGCCCTGCCAAAGACGGTAGTTATACCGCTTGTGCAGCACGCTGGCACGCCTTGCGAGCCGCTTGTCAAAAAGGGTGAGTTAGTTTTAGAGGGCCAGAAGATAGGCGAGGTAAAGGCCTTTGTCTCTGCCCCTGTCCACGCCAGTATCTCCGGAAAAGTAAAGGACATAGAGCTTGCCCAGCATCCGGGAGGCTTGAGGTGCGCCGCTGTTGTCATAGAGGGCGACGGCACCACAAAGGAATGGGGGACTTCCGGCAAAAAGGCCGACCTCAATGTCCTTACCCCTGAGGTCATCAGAGAGGCAGTACGCGATGCCGGCATCGTTGGCATGGGCGGCGCCGCGTTCCCGACATCCATAAAGCTGTCTCCGCCAAAGGGCAAGTCAGTTGAGGCGGTCATATTGAACGGCTGCGAATGCGAGCCCTATCTCACGGCAGACCACAGGATGATGGTCGAGGAGCCGGACAAGGTCGTCTGGGGCCTCCGTGCCCTGATGAAGGCGGCCGGGGCAACAAAAGGGTTCATAGGGATCGAGGAGAACAAGCCTGACGCCATAGAGGCTTTGAAGAAGTCCTCTGGCAGCTCTGACATACAGATAATAGTGCTCGAGGCGAAATACCCGCAGGGCGCAGAGAAGATGCTCATACAGGCTGCGCTCGGCAGGAAGGTCCCCCCTGGGAAGCTCCCGTTTGACGTAGGCGTCATCGTTAACAACATCGGCACTGCCGTAGCCATATACGAGGCCCTGAACTGGGGCAAGCCGCTCATCGAGAGGGTTGTCACCATAAGCGGCAACGGCGTAAAAGAGCCCAGGAACCTCAAGGTGCGCATCGGCACATCCTTTGAAGAGGTCATCTCCCAGTGTGGAGGCCTCGTCGATGGCAAGGAGATAGAGGTCCTGAACGGCGGCCCGATGATGGGCATCGCACAGCCGACGCTTAACGTGCCGGTCGTGAAAGGCACCTCAGGCATCACGGCAATAGCCGCCGACGTCATAAAGTCTTCGAAGTACGAGCCCTGCATACGCTGCGCGTCCTGCGTCGAGGCATGCCCGATGGGGCTCATGCCCTACAGGCTCGGCGACTACGGAAAGGCTTACAGGACAGCTGATTTGAAGGCATGGGACGGCCTTTCCTGCATCGAGTGCGGATGCTGCTCCTATGTATGCCCTGCAAAGAGGCCGCTCCTTCAGTGGATAAGGCTCGGAAAATTGAAGCTCCGCCAGGAGGCGCAAAAGGCCCAGGGGCCTAAATAGGTTATGGACCAGAAGACGATGGACAATAAAGAGTTGAAGGAAGCCCCGGCCAAAGAAGCCCCGGCAGCCGCGGCATCGAGGCTGGTCGTATCCTCTTCGCCGCACTTCCTCAATACCGAGAGCATACCCAAGATAATGCATTCGGTCGTGCTGGCCCTTTTGCCGGCAGCCGCGGCGAGCGTCTATTTCTTCGGATGGAGGGCGCTCCTCCTTATAACCGTCTGCATCGCGGCCTGCCTTGGCACAGAGTACGCTGTCCAGAGGATACGCAACAAGCCCATAAAGATATATGACGGCAGCGCCATCATAACAGGCATACTACTTGCCATGACGCTCCCTCCGGGCTTCCCGGTCTACGGAGCAGTGCTCGGTTCGATATTCGCCATAGGCGTGGGCAAGCAGCTCTTCGGCGGCCTCGGCTACAACATATTCAACCCGGCGCTCCTCGGGAGGGCCTTTCTCATGGCGACCTACCCGGTCCTTACGACTACATGGGTGGAGCCCCACGCGGTAGAGCAGGCCGTCGATGCTGTCACTGCCGCCACACCGCTTGCCCTCATGAAGTTCGAAGGCAAGGTCGATTTCAACCTCTGGGACCTCTTTCTCGGAAACAGGGCAGGCTCATTAGGTGAGACATCGGCTTTGGCTATAATCATCGGAGGGCTCTACCTCCGGTACAAGGGCTACATAAACTGGAAGCTGCCCCTGGGTTATCTCGGCACCATAGCGGCCTTCTCGGCCATATTCTGGCTCGCGAATCCGGCAAAGTACCCGAACCCGCTCTTCCATCTGATGGCGGGCGGCGCGATGCTCGGCGCATGGTTCATGGTGACCGACATGGTCACCTCGCCGACAACAGCGCTGGGGCAGTGGATTTTCGTGATATGCGCCGGAGTAATGGCTGTGGTAATAAGGCTCTTCGGCGGATTGCCAGAGGGCGTCATGTACTCGATACTCTTCATGAACGCCTTTGTGCCGCTCATAAACAAGCACACCAGGCCCAGGGTCTTCGGCGCCCAGAGGGGCAAGGCAGCATAACCAATCGGGCGGGATTCTGCCCACGGAGTTTGTTTGATTGAACAACGTACTTAAAATGTTTTTGAACCTTGTCGTCATCGGCGTCCTTTCCGGGGCAGTGCTCTCCGGCGTTTTCTCCAAGGCCGACCCAATGATAAAGGCCAACAAGGAAAAGGAGCTCCGCGAGGCGATATTCGTCGTCCTCCCGGAGGCCAGGGACTTCAAGGTCATCAAGAAGAAGGTCGGGGCAGAGACGCTTACCGTCTACAAGGGCATAGACGCCGCGGGCAACCCGGCAGGCGTGGCCTTCAAGGCCGACGGCAACGGATTCGCGGGCAACATTGGCCTTATGGTGGGCCTCAGCAAGGAGTACCTCAAGCTTGTCGGCGTGGAGGTCCTCGAGCAGCTTGAGACGCCGGGCCTCGGAGACAGGATACGGGAGGAGGCCTTCAAGGCCCAGTTCAGGGGCCTCGATGTGCAGCCCAAAGTGGAGTACATAAAATACAGGAAGCCCGAGAAGCCCAACCAGATACAGGCCATAACCGGAGCTACGATATCCTCCGAGGCGGTCGTGAAGAACATAAACAACGCGGTATCGAAGGTCGTCGCGAACTTCCCGCTCGAAGAGATGAGCAAGCCTGAGGCCGCGCCTGCTCCGAAGGAGGCTAAAGATGGCAAATAGCCTTTCAAAGGAATTCACAAAAGGGCTCTGGCAGGAGATACCGCCTTTCAGGCTGGTCCTGGGCCTGTGCCCGACACTGGCCGTTACCAACGCCGCCATAAACGGCCTCGCGATGGGAGTGGCAACGCTGTTCGTCCTCTTCTCGTCGAACGTGTTAATTTCGCTCATCAGGAAGACCATTTCCCCGCAGGTCAGGATACCGGCGTACATCGTCATAATAGCGGCGCTCGTTACGGTCGCAGACATGTTCCTCGCGGCCTTCTTCCCGCAGATATCAAAGGCGCTTGGGCCGTACATAGCTCTCATCGTCGTCAACTGCATAATCCTTGGCAGGGCAGAGGCCTTTGCCCAGAAGAATTCGGTGCTACCGACCGCGGCTGACACGCTCGGCATCGGGACAGGGTTTATCCTGAGCCTTACGCTCATGGGCGCCATAAGGGAAGTGCTCGGCTTCGGCAGCATCTTCGGCGTAAAGATACTCGGGGCGTGGTTCGAGCCCTGGATAGTGATGATACTGCCCGCTGGCGCGTTCCTGGTATTCGGCGGGCTCGTCGCGCTTGTCAACCATATATCGGCAAGAAAGGCCGCCAGGGCGGCAGAGGCCGCGCAGGCGGCGCAAGGGATGTAAATGGAACTCATACTGATATTCGTATCAGCGGCTATCGTAAACAACTTCGTGCTGGCGTACTTCCTCGGCATCTGCCCCTTTGTGGGCGTTTCGAACAAGACCGAGAACGCGCTTAACATGGGCCTGGCGTCCACGTTCGTCATGACCCTTACGGCCGCCGCGACCTGGCCCATATACCATTACCTGCTCGTCCCGTTCAACGTCCCGTTCCTGCAGTATGTCGCGTTCATCATAATCATAGCCTCGCTCGTACAGTTCGTAGAGATGTATGTCAGGAAGGCGAGCCCTTCGCTCTACAGGGCGCTCGGCATATTCCTGCCGCTCATAACCACCAACTGCGCGGTGCTTGGTCTTGCCCTCTTCATGGTCTTGAGGGATTACGGCTTTATCGAGTCGATTGTATTCGGCTTTGCAACCGGTGTGGGCTTTACGCTCGCGATAGTC
>CAZDUP010000163.1:0-6077 GCA_964508625.1 uncultured Thermodesulfobacteriota bacterium | reverse complement strand
TGGAAGCCCAGGAACCCGGCCGCTCCCTTGACCGTATGAATGGACCTGAATATCTCGTTCAGGAGAGCAGTGTCCCCCGGGGACTTTTCAAGCTCTATGAACTTCTGGTCAAGGAGCTCGAGCCCCTCGGTAGACTCCGTGATGAAGTCGTTTATAATGTCGTCCATCTCGTCCATGGGAAAGGACACGGCAGCCTCCTTTAAGCCCCGAGCTCCTTCAAGAGCTTGTCAACTATATCCTGGTTTACGGCCTTGCTCCCGGCCTGCTTGGGCTCTGAGGAGCTGTTGAGCCCCGCCTCGTCAATGCCGAAGCTCAGCGCTATCTCCACGAGCTTTTTTTCGACGACGTCAAGGGAGCCTATGACCTTCTTGAGCTTCTGGCCGGTGAGGTCCTGGAAGGACATGAGGGCGAATATCTCCATCATGGTCTCCTTGCCCTTCGCATTCAGGGCCGAGAGCTCTTTCGCGAGCTGGGCGCCTTTGGCCGGGTCAGCGGCCGGGTTGGCGGACCATTCGACGAGGGACTTGATGAGAGCCCCGGCCTTTTCCTGGTCGGCCATGTGCTCCTCGACGGTGTTCATTATCTTGTTGGCCGCGTTCTCGAGGTCGCCTGTAACATCCGAGAGCTGGTTCGAGGCCTCGGGGAACTTCTCCGTGCCTATCTTTACCGTCGTTTCAATGGAATCCAGCCCCTGCCTCGTCCTGTCTATGAACTTGGCGAGGCCGGAAAGTTCGTCCGTTATCTTGGTCATAACTACGTTCCAGTCCTTACGGCTCATCGGAATCCCCCTATGTAATGCAATTTTTATTGTTATCGGTATTTACTGGTTCACCTTCTGAAGGATGAGGTCTATCCTCTCCTTCAGGGCCGCGGCCGTGAAGGGCTTCACTATGTAGTTGTTGACCCCGGCCTGCACCGCCGTCACCACGTTCTCCTTGGCTGCCTCGGCCGTTACCATGAGCACCGGCGTGTCCTTCAGGGCCTCGTCAGACCTTATGGCCTTCAGGAGCTCTATCCCCGGCATGTTAGGCATGTTCCAGTCCGTGACCACGAAGTCGAACTTGGCGGCCCGGAGCTTCTCGAGGGCCGTAGTGCCGTCGTCGGCCTCGTCAACGTTGTTGTATCCTATCTCTCGCAGGATGTTCTTTATTATCCTCCTCATGGTGGAGAAGTCGTCCACTACGAGGATCTTCATGTTCTGGTCAAGCATCTTGTCCCTCCTCAAAGTAAATGAATGTCGTCATATGAGCTTCTCTATCTCGTAAAGGAGCCTCTGCGGCGAGATGGGCTTGGCGAGGTAGGTCGTCACGCCAGCCTCCATGCCCATCCTGCGGTCCGCCTCCCCTGCCTCGGTAGTTATCATTATTATCGGGATGTCCTTGTAGGCTTCCTGCCCCCTCATGCTCTTGGAGAGCTCGTAACCGTCCATCTGGGGCATATTGAGGTCGGTCACGATGAGGTCTATGGGACCGGTAGCCATGATCTCGAGCGCCTCTATGCCGTTGCAGGCGCTTATGATCTTGTATCCTTTCTCCCGGATGATGTACGACAGCAGTTTTCTTGTCGTGTCGCAATCATCGACCACCAGAATCTTCTTTTCCATGCTCATGCCTCTTAGATTTTTTGATAGACGACCGAGCGCTCTATGCTGACCGGCCTGAAAAGCCTCGTTATATTGTGCAGCGACTCTGAGAAGCCAACGAACAGGTACCCGCCCTTCTCCATGCTGTCGTATATGTGCCCCACTGCCTTTTTCTTTGACGCGTCGTCGAAATATATGAGGACGTTTCTACAGAAGACCACGTCCATGCCTCGTATCATCCTGGTCTCGAGCGAGTCCATGAGGTTTATCTTTTTGAAACGGACCAGCTCCTGGGCCTTTTTGCTTACCATGAAGCCCTCGCCGTGGCCGTTGAAGTATTTCCTGATGTAAGGCTCGGGCGTGTTCCTGAGCGAGTACTTCTCGTATATCCCCGCGGCCGCGGCCTTGAGGACGTTGTCGCTTATGTCGCTCGCGAGTATCTCCATGTTCCAACCCTTGAGATGCAAGCCCTCTTCGAGGAGCATCATCGCTATCGTCAAGGGCTCTTCGCCCGTGGAGCATGCCGCGCTCCAGATCTTCAATGACCTCGACGCGCCCCTGGCCTTCTCATCCAGGACCCTGGCAACCACGCCTTTTCTGAAGGCCTCGAGCTGCGGGCCGTCCCTGAAAAAACTCGTCTCGTTGGTGACGATGGTATTCAGGAGCTGCTGCAGTTCCCTGTCCTTCTCGACATCGTAGGTCAGGAAGTAATAGTAGTCCTCGAAGGTCTTGAGGCTCCTCTCCTCAAGCCGTCTTGCGAGCCTCGTCTCCAGGAGGTACTTCTTCGTCTCGGGAAAAAGTATCCCGCACCTTTTATAGATGATGTCCCTCAGGAGCAGGAACGTGTCGTTCGAGAGGCCCGGCCTATTTATACCAAGTGTCAGCATCTCAGGGTTTCTATAGCGCTCTCCACGGCCCCGCGCACGCTCGGGTCAGGGTGATTGACGAACTGCATGAGAGTGCCTACTGCGCCGGTCGCGCCGAGCTTTTCAAGGGCCCTGGCCGCGGCCGCCTTCACGGGCGCCTCGTCCTTTACGAGCTTCTCTATCAGTATGCCTTCGACGTCCTGCTCCCCGAGATCACCGAGGAGCAGCACCGAGTGGTATCTTACCCA
Organism: uncultured Thermodesulfobacteriota bacterium; assembly: GCA_964508625.1. Lineage (GTDB taxonomy): Bacteria > Desulfobacterota > GWC2-55-46 > GWC2-55-46 > GWC2-55-46 > UBA5799. The sequence continues at coordinate 3,381 of CAZDUP010000163.1, read as the reverse complement.
GATGTTCCTGTCCTTTAGCGCCATGACGAGGGCGTCCTTTATCTTCTCGCCGGACCAGCCGCCAAGGCCCTTCAATACCGAGAGCTTCACGTCATCGCTCTCGTCTGTGAGGCCGGCGATTATCTCGTCGATGGCGTACGGTATTCCGAGCCTGGCCATGGACTTGTAGGCGGCCTTCCTCACGCTGGGGCTTGGGTCCTTTGCCGCCTTCTTGAGGGATGAGAGCGCCTCCTCGTCTCCGACGAGACCGAGCCCCCTCGCCCCCATCTCCCGCAGGTCCGGGTTGGCGTCCTCGAGGATGAGCGTGAAGCCCTTTCTCACGGACTCGGACGCGATGAGCGCGAGGCAGTCGGTCATCTCCTCCATAACGTCCCTGTATGCTTCCCTTCTCACAGCGTCAAAAAGGGGCTTGACGGCGGACACCCCTGCGAGCGAGGCAAGGGCGCGGGCCGCGATCTTTCTCGTATGGCCGTCAGAGCTCTCGAGGAACTGATATAGCACCTCTATTGACCCGGCCGAGCCGATGGCCTCGAGCGCCGAGACCACTTCACGGAGCTCGTTCTTCGAGACCCTGTTCACGAGGTCTTTAAGCAGAGGCACGGCGGCCGTGGCCTTCATCTCTCCCAATGCCCTCACAAGCACCTTCAGGCACCTGCCGCCCTGCTCGACCTTGTCCTTTATCGCGGGAAGAAGCCTGCGCCCGGCAAGGCTGACGACGACGTCTGCGAGGAACGCCTCCGTGTCCTCGTCTATCTCGTTCTGGCCTTCGATAAATGAAAATACCAGGTCTACTGCCTCGGGAAGCCTCAGGAGCGCAAGTCCGCGAAGCGCCTTGATCTTGCCGGCCCTGTCCTCGTCGGAGAAGGCCTTTACCAGAAACCCATAGTAGGTCTTCTTGAACTCGGATGAAGGCCTGAACTCTGATTCCGCAGAAAAGACCTTCTCCAGGAGCGCTACTATGGCGTTCGTGCTGTAGCTCTTCCCCATCCTTACCATGGGCTCGAGCTTGGTGAGGACGGCTACAGCGTCCGATACCGAGGAAAGGCTGGCGACAGCGTCTATCGCGGCCTCCCTGATGAGGCCCGAATCGGTCTCCGTCATCCTGATAAGCGGCTCGAGGGCCCTCCTGTCCTGCATGAGGCCGAGCCCCTCTATGGCCGAAAACCTGACCCACTCCTCTGGGTCTTCGAGTGCCTGCAATAACGATGGGACCGAATCAGCGGATTTGAGCCTTCCGAGGCATACGGCCACGGACGCCCTGACGTTCGGGTTTTTGTGTGAAATAAGCGGATGGAGTAGGCCAAGGGCCCTCTCCTCTCTCGTATTTGAAATAATATCGACGGCGAACTTCACAACGTCGTCGTCGCTGTTGAAAAGGAGCTTTTTCAGGTATTCAAAGGCCTGGGGCCCGAGGAGCTCGAGTATCTCCACACCGATGTTGCGGAGCGCGACGCTCTCTTCGGTCAAAAGCGGGACCACCGCCTCTGCCACCGCCTCGCCTCCGATGGTGGTGAGCGCGTAAATGGACGCCTCCCTTACCCCCGGGTCCTGGTCGCGCAGAAGCACGACGAGAGAAGGCACGAACGCCATCATCCTGGCCTCGGCTATTGTCTCGCAGGCGTCCCTTCTGAGGTAAGGGTCAGGAGAAGCAAGCATTTCTCTTACAGATTCGGCTTTTTCCATATCCACCCTTCCTTTTTATCGGGTAAATAGCGGGGTTTCTTTAATTTTTTCGGAGCTTATGAATATGTCTAAAACGCCTTTTCCTCAGGCTGCTCAAAAAGGTCCAGATGCGAGGCCCCGATTAAATCGGGGAGCGAGGAATCAGGCGTACTCATTGCCGTATGCCGCTACTACGAGCGACTCGACAACAGATGGGCTTTATTTCATGCCTGTTACAGCATCTTCTTCAGCCTCGCCTTCAACCTGTGCATTGTCTGGCTGTGCAGCTGGCAGACCCTGGATTCGGTTATCTCCAGGACCTTCCCTATCTCCTTCAGGGTAAGCTCGTCGTAATAATAGAGCGAGATTATCAGCTTTTCCTTTTCCGGGAGGGACTCGACCGCCTCGGCGACCTTCCTTTTTATCTCGTTGAACTTCACGACGGTCATGGGGTCATGGCCTTCCGGGTCTTTTATGCACTCGAGGATGTCCATGCCTTCGTCGTGGCTCATGCCGAGGTCTTCGAGGTTCATGACGCTCAGGGCGCTTACCTGCGAGAGGATCGTATTCAGCTCGTCCGTCGATATGTCGAGGAACTTCGCCACCTCCTCGGTCTCTGCCGGCCTGCCCGTGCGCTTCTCTATCTCGTCGTAGGCCTTCTCGAGCTGATTGGACTTGTCCCTCATGGACCTCGTCATCCAGTCCATGCTCCGGAGCTCGTCCATGATGGCGCCCCTTATTCTTATCGAGGCGTAGGTGTTGAACTGCACCCCCTTGCCAGGGTCGAACCTGTCGATGGACTCAAGGAGCCCTATCGTGCCCGCGCTTATGAGGTCGTTGACGTCGATGTGCGGGGGCAGGTTCACGGCCACCTGGTAGGCTATTATCTTTACCAGGTGTATGTTCTCCTCGAGGAGCCTATCTCTGTCCTGCTTTACGATTGTCTGCATTGGCCTCGTCCTCTCAGTCAATTCTTTCAGATACTTCTCGTCAGGAACTGCCTCCAGAAAAACTGCATTCCGCCTTTGAGCCCGTTCTGTGCTGGTTGCTCGCATATCTCCCTCGCAATCTCCTGATAGCATTGGCTTGCCTTGGATTCCGGATAGAGCTCTATCACGGCCCTCTGCCTTATGACCGACCTCTGGATGTTCTCGTCAAGGAGGACGCACCCGATGTACTCGACCGATATATTGAGAAACCTTTCCGCCGCGAGGCTTATCTTCCTGTATACGTCCTGGCCCTCGCGCCTGGTCTTCACCTCGTTGACGAGGAGCTTGAACCTCCTCTCGCCGTGCTTGTTCAAGAGCACCTTCATGAGCGCGTACGCGTCAGTTATGGAGGTCGGCTCAGGGGTGACTACGACCATTATTTCCTGCGCGGATACGTTGAAGAAAAGGACGTTGCTCGATATCCCCGCGCCGGTGTCGATTATCATGATGTCGAAGAGATCGGAGAGCCCCTCGAGGTGGGAGGCGAGCGACAGCCTCTCCTCTGCGTTAAGGGACGTGAGCTCCTGCACGCCCGAGCTTGCGGGCAGTATCTTAATGCCCTCAGGCCCTTCGACGAGCACCTCTTCCATCGTCTTTTCTCCGCGCAGCAGGTGCCCGATATTGAACCTGGGGGCGAGACCGAGAAGGACGTCGAGGTTGCCCAGGCCTAAGTCCGCATCGAGCAGAAGCACCCTCTTACCCATCCTTGAGAAGGCGATGGCGAGGTTGG
>CAZDUP010000162.1:0-6113 GCA_964508625.1 uncultured Thermodesulfobacteriota bacterium | reverse complement strand
ATGTCAGCCGCTGCACCGTAAAAAGACATGACAGAGGCCAGGGCAGCCGGTCCGCAGTCGTAACTGTCCTGCGGGAAAAAGGGCACGCCTTCGATGATGGCCCCATTGCCGGTACTACTCCTGATCGATGAGAGCACTGCCTCCCTGCCAGGCCCTGAGCAGCCTGCAAGGACAGCAAGCAATATGAGAATAACAGAAAATCGTTTAAGCGTCATGACGTCCAAAAAAGAAAGGCCCGGGGCCTTCTGCTCCCCGGGCCCCGGACTTAAAAGGCCTATCTAATCACTATCTTCCTGTCAGCGAGCTTCAATATCACCATCACGAGTATGACGATTATGAGTAGGGCTATTACCACTCCGAAGCCGTCGCCGCCCGGATAGAGGCTGTCCAGCTGGGAGGCGAAAGAATGTACCTCTTCATCGGAAAGGTTCTTTATCTTGCCGTCTATCTCCTCCTGGGTGAGACCGGCCTGCCCGAGCCTGTCGGCCACGAGCTTGCTCTCCAGCACCCTCTGTATCCTCGCAATGTCAGCCTCCCTCGAATGCTCGGCAGCTGCGGCTGTCACGATGGCGTCCGTTCCGACCATCATGGCCATGCTCCTCGCCGGTACTGCCCCTATCATGAACATGGTGAACGCGAGTATCGCCGCGATATGCCTGAAGTACCAGCTCTTTACGACTCTCATTATAAACTCCCCCTTCTTCTGATTTGTAGGCTGTTATATAAAAGCGCTATGGCGACAAGTCCCGCTGCGGCCGATATTGGACGGGGGATTACGATGACCCTGAACTCTTCTGTGGTGAGGCCCCTTGATGCCTCTTTGCTTACATAGCTTACCTCCGGGAAGAGAAATACAACGGTAGCAAGGGCGAGAAGGACGAACCCCGCAAGGATGCAGATATAATCCCCGCCTCTTCTCTCCATGCGTCGTACCCCCGAGGTACGTACATGCGTTAATTTATAGACTAAAAAGCAAAGGCTGTCAACAGCCTTGCAAACAGCGGGAACATGTGCTATTTTCGCAAATATGAAGCTTTCAAGGGAACAGGTAGAGAAGCTCGTCCGCGTCTCGCTCGAGAGGCTTAAGGAAAAGGGCCTCATCGAGTTCAAGGCCGACGAGAAGAAGGTATATGAGCGCATGGTCGAGATATTCCTCGCTGACCTCAAGAAAGAAGAGGACCTCGACCGTGAGGTCGAGGCCCTCTTGAGGAGCCATTCAGGCGCCGTGGACTCCCAGAAGGTCGACTACAGGAAGATGTTCAGCATGATAAAGAACAAGCTCGCCCGGGAAAGGGGCATTGTGCTTTGAGGCTTTCCGACGACAGAATATCACACATAGCCCACCTCTTGTCAGACGGCATATGGAAGGACGACCTCGTGGACTTCAGCGACGAGGACAAGGCCCTGAGCGAGATAAAGAAGGCGATAACAGAGTACCTCAGGGTCGAGGACGAGGCTGACACAGCGGCCCGCAACAAGATACGCTCGCTTTCCAGGGAAGTGCCCGAGGGGAGCAGGGAATGGGACATCCTCTACAAGAAGTACTTCGAGGAAGAGGCCTCGAAAAAGGGCTTCACCTCCTGACCAAGGCTTTTTGAAACCAGTCTGCAGCAGTCCTTTGATGCGTTTACCTGTCATTCCAACATACCGGTGATAAAATGAATATGAGCCTTCTGCTGCCCCCTGTCATCGGGGCCATAATAGGCTGGCTCACTAACTACGTCGCAATAAAGCTCCTCTTCAGGCCGCACGTCCCATTTAGCCTATTAGGCTGGCGCGTGCAGGGCGTAATACCCAAGCGCAGGAAAGAGATCGCGCAATCCATCGCCCGCACCATTGAAAAAGAGCTCCTCTCCTCTGACGACCTCGCAAAAGCCCTCTCCGGCCTCGACTGGGAATCTGAGATAGAGCGCATGGTCGAAGAGGTCATCGAGCACCGCTTCTCCTCGAGGTTCATGCAGCTCCCGATAGTCGGAGTGGTCTCAGAGGGTCTCAAGAGCAAAATAAAGCTCGCCGTAACGCGCGACATCATCAGGCAGGTCGACAGGAAAAAAGGCACCCTTGCCGCCAAGGTAAAGGAGAATATCGACGTAAAGGACCTGCTCGTAACGAGGATCGACAATTTAGACCTCATGCGCTTCGAGAGGCTCCTTACGGATTTCATCGCGAGGGAGTTGAAGCACCTCGAATACCTGGGCGGCGTAATGGGCTTCATCATAGGCATATTCCAGTCCCTTCTCACCTACTTTTTCGGATTTTAAATGAAGACAGTCCTTACCATAGCGGGCTCAGACCCGTCCGGCGGCGCAGGCATACAGAGGGATATTGAGACGTTCCGTGACCTCGGCGTGCGAGGCCTCTCGGCCGTCGCAGCGCTTACGGCGCAAAACTCGACTGTTGTAAGGGCAACCGCACCTGTTTCAGCTTCGTTTCTGAGGAAACAGGTCGAGGCGCTCCTTGAAGAGTTCAGGATAGATGCGGTGAAGATCGGAATGGCGGGGAGCGGCGAGAACCTCAGGGCCATCCGCAGCCTCATCGAAAAGCACGATATGAAGAACGTCGTGCTCGACCCGGTTATGCGCTCAACAGGCGGCAGGCCGCTCCTTGACAAGGCTGGCATCGTTGAATTGAAAAAGCTCTTCGCGCATGTCACGCTCGTGACCCCGAACCTGCCAGAGGCCGCTGTGCTTACCGGGGTAAAGGGAATCAATGATATTGATGGCATGAAAGAGGCGGCCGAGGCCATTTATGGGATGGGCGCGCCCAATGTGCTCGTCAAGGGAGGACATCTGAAGGGAGGGCCTTTGGACGTATTCTATGACGGAAGGTCTTTTGGCATTTACAGGGGTAAAAGGCTAAAGGGCAAAGCGGCGAAATTCCACGGAACCGGCTGCATACTTTCAGCGGCGATAGCGGCAAGGCTCGCCCTGGCGGGCCGTGTAGAGGCAGCTGTCTTTGATGCAAAAACGTACCTTATGAAGGTCCTCAGGACCAGACTGAACGCTTGAGCCAGCCCATCTCCCTCGCGCTCACGAATCCCTGGCCTCCGGCAACTATATAATCGTGCACGAGTATGTCAATGGATGAGGCAGCGGCCTCTATCTCGTTTGCGAAGGCGCGCTCTGCCTTTGCAGCGCTCGCCCTGCCCTGCTTCAAATGCACCATTATGACAGACCTCGCATTGTGGCTGAATGCCTTCTGAATTATAGCCTTTGGCGCAACGCCCTTTTCAACCGGTCCCCGGTGGATGCATTCCACTCCGAGGACCTCGTTCTTCGAATTCAGAAAAAAGGCGTAGATGCCCTCCTCTGAATCCCCCTCCGACGCCTCCCGCGCTATTCTGACAGCATCGCCAGGCGAGCTTACGGCCCCCCTGGCATGACAGACGTTCTCTGCGAGATAGGCCCTGGAGGCCGCCTTTACGAGCCCGAGGAGCACGACACTCGATTCGCCCAAGCCGCTTACCTCTCCAAGGCGCGCGGCGTCAGCGTCGAAGACGCCCTTTAGCCCCTTGAAGTCAACAAGGAGCTTCTTTGAGAGCGGCTTTACATCCCTTCTCGGGATAGCATAGGTAAGGAGGAGTTCGAGGACCTCGTAGTCGTGGAAGCCCTGAAGCGACGACTTCAGGAACCTGTCCTTTAGCCTCTTCCTGTGGCCTGCCCCCTGCCCCTTGGCGTGCATCTGCTACTCCGTCTTTAGCACCTTGAGGAACGGCTTTACAAGGTCCATTGGCAGCGGGAAGAGTATGGTCGAGTTCTTCTCAGCCGCTATCTCGGTCAACGTCTGCAAGTACCTCAACTGGAGAGATACCGGGTTTTGGGCCATGAGCTCGGCAGCTGCGAGTATCTGCTTTGCGGCCACGAACTCGCCCTCTGCGTGTATTATCTTTGCCCTCTTCTCCCTCTCTGCCTCTGCCTGCTTTGCCATGGCCCTCTTCATCTCTTCAGGGAGGTCAATGGCCTTCACCTCTACAAGGCTCACCTTTATGCCCCAGGGGTCTGTCTGCTTGTCGAGTATCTCCTGTATGCTCTTGTTAATCTTCTCCCTCTCGGTCAAAAGCTCGTCGAGCTCGGCCTGGCCGCATACGCTCCGGAGCGTGGTCTGCGAAAGCTGGCTCGTGGCGTAAAGGAAGTTCTCGACTGCGATCACGGCCTTTTCAGGCAGCATGACCCTGAAGTATACGACCGCATTGACCCTTACGGACACGTTGTCCCTTGTTATGACCTCCTGCGGCGGGACGTCCATTGTCACGGTCCTGAGGCTCACCTTGAGCATCTTCTGCACGCCCGGTATGAGGAGGATGAGGCCCGGCCCCTTTACCGCCTGGAACCGTCCGAGAAAGAAGATGACGCCCCTCTCGTACTCTGGCAGTATCTTTATCGCGCTCCACAAAAAGAGCAGGACAAGCACAATGAGTATTATCGTTCCTGTTCCAACGCCGAATTGCATGGTTCCCTCCCCTTTGATTTACTCTCAGGCCCTGGTCACTTTCAGATGAAGCCCTTGAACTTCGATGACCCTGACCCTCTCCCCTTTTGATATCCTGTTATCGCTCGAAGCGTTCCAGTACTCGCCCTCTATGAAGACCTTGCCTGTCATGCCATCCCCGAAGTCCTCGTCGGCAGTGCCAATAGAGCCTACAAGCTCTTCCTTGCCGCTCACGGGCTTTCTCTTATGGACCCTTAAGGCGTAATACATGGCGCCGAGCACCACTGCCGTAAGGAGCACGACAGCCGGAAGCACCACCCAGATGGAAATCTGAAAGTACGGGGCAGGCGAATCGAAGAGCATGAGCGAGCCCAGGAAGATGGATACGACCCCAGCTATTGTAAGAAGTCCGAAGCTCACGACCATCAGCTCCACTATGAAAAATATTATGCCGAGGCCAATCAGGAGAAGCCCCGCGTAATTGACCGGCAAAGTCTGGAAGGCGTAGAAGGCCAGTATGAGCGATACTGCGCCTATTACGCCCGGGAATATGGCCCCGGGGTTCGACAGCTCGAAGTATATGCCTATGAGCCCGATCATCATCAGGATATAGGCGACGTTCGGGTTGCTTATTGCATTGAGTATCCGGTAGCGGAGGCTGACCTCGACCTCGACTACCCTCACGCCGGCTGTGGCGAGCCTGCGTGCGCCTGCAGCGGTCTCGACCTCCATTCCGTCGAGCCTTTTAAGGAGGTCGTCCCTGTCAGCTGCCACCATGTCTATGACGCCGAGCTTCAATGCCTCCTCAGCCGTTATGTTGACCGATTCCCGTACCGCCTTTTCAGCCCATTCGGCATTCCTGCCCCTTTTCTGGGCTATACCCTTTATATAGGCAACTGCGTCATTCTCGACCTTTTTACTCATGGTCTCGTCCATCTGCCCGCCCATTGATACCGGATGGGCTGAGCCGATGTTCGTGCCAGGTGACATTGCCGCCACGTTTGCGGCATAAGTGATGAATACGCCGGCAGAAGCTGCCCGTGAGCCCGCAGGAGCGATATATACCACGACAGGCACCTCGGATGTGAGGGCTGCCTTGACTATGTCCCTCATCGAAAGGTCGAGGCCGCCGGGTGTGTCGAGCTGTATGATGAGCGCCTCAGCGCCCCCTTGCTTCGCGTCCTCAAGGGCGTCCGCTACATACGCGTACATCACTGGGTTTACGACACCCTCTGCCTTTAAATAGATTATATCCTTTGCTGAGGCGAATGACGGAAAAGCGGTGGCGAGAAGGAGGAGGAAACCAGCCAGGATCTTCATAGCCTGATTCTATCAGGGAAGGCGACCTATTTCAATAAATCAGGGCTGGACCAGGGATATAAAGGCCTTCAAGTGATTGTGAGCCTCTTTCCTCTTCGGCTGGGAGCCGGCCGCTATCTCATCAGGCGAAAGGGTGGCCAGTAGCCTGCTATCATTCTTTGCGAATGCCTTTCCTAAAGCCGTTTCCATACCAGGCAAAAAGGCCGCTTTCGCGGAATCGCCCAGCAGGAGTATCGCCTTTGCACCTGTTGAGCAAAGCCACGCCTCAACGGCAGGCATGGCTTTGCTGGAAGCCTCATGGGCAGCGAGATCGCCGGACTCCATGCACCTGGCAGCTGCTACGAGGTGACAGCCCTCGATGTCAG
>CAZDUP010000161.1:0-6162 GCA_964508625.1 uncultured Thermodesulfobacteriota bacterium | reverse complement strand
AACCTTGGAGGGCATTTCAGGATGCAGAATCCAACACATCTCCAGCGCGCAGAATGACGGCTGGAACTTCGCGGCTTACTGCTGAATGGTTTTGAAGCCCGCTACTTTGTACCGTCGTATTTCTTCTTGAGGGCCCTTTTTATGTGAAGGGACCTCTTCCCGAGCTTTTTGAGGCCCAGGGGGCCTCCTCCGTGCTCTATATCAGAGTATGAGGACGGTGCAGCTTCCTTCTCCTCCGGTCTGCCTGAGAACTGGCCGGGCGACTCCACCTTAGGCACGGTCCCGGTCGAATCAAACCCGCCTTCTATCCTGTTCTTCTTCAATCTTGCCATCATCCCTCCTCGTCATGTGGTCAACTCACGTTAAAACCGGCCCCGCCGCGCTTAAGCTGCTCGACCTGGTTCTGGGAGAATCCCGGAACAGCCCTGATGTCGTCCCATGTCCTGAACTCGCCCAACTTCTCCCGGTAATGCAGGAGCTGCCGGGCCATTTCATCTGTCACGCCTTCTATTCCTGAAAGGTCATCGAAAGTCGCCGTATTAAGGTCAAAGCGCATCTATACCTCTCCCTTAACACCTGTTCTTTGTTCAGGTTTTTCAACCCTTTGATTTAACTATAGGCTCGCCGCGCATAGTGTCAAGATGCCCGTGAGGCCAGCTGACGCGCTGCCGGGTCTTGCTTTTGTCAACTAAAAACCCCTTGTTTTTAAAGGAGATTTATATTAAGATTTGCGGATGGACTCAGCGGGCCAAAAAAGCCAGCGTGATTTTACAAGCCCCTCTTTCGGCCGCCTCAGCGTCGATGAGATGTTCGCCAGGATCGTCGAGTATCTTGAGGAGGGTCCTGGCGAGACCTACAATATTATCATCGGCACAGATTCCTTCCTCAACAGCGAGACCCTTTTCGTAAGCGCGGTAGTAGTCCACAAGGTCGGTCACGGCGGCAGATACTTCTACAAGAAAACTCCCCGGCGAAAGATGGACAGCTTGAGGCAGCGCATCATCTACGAGGCCACGATGAGCATCGAGCTGGCCTCGATGCTCAGGGGCCGCCTAAACGAGAACGGCCTTAAAAAACTTCCTGTAGAGATACACCTGGACGTCGGCGAGAATGGCGAGACCAGGGAAATAATCAAAGAAGTCGTGGGCATGGTCACCGGCTCCGGCTACGCTGCACGGACAAAGCCCGATTCCTTCGGCGCGAGCAAGGTCGCGGACCGCCACTCCAAGTAACGCCTTATTTAATCGCCTCTTGATACTCTCTTGAATTCCTGTATACTTTCTGAATCAAATTGCCGGGTCAAAATCATGCGCCTACGGGCCTTTACGCACATCCTGCCAATACTGCTGCTTGCTGCCGCCTTTTTTTTCCCCGGACCGGCTGCCGCTGTCATCGACGCTGCGGCGCTGATTTTCGCGGAGACCTTCTCTGAAGCGGACGAAGCGAGCGCGCCCCGCGGATGGAACGCCCTTGACCTGCCCAGGAAGAAAAAGCGCACGGCCTATACCATTGACAGGGACAACGGCAACTACTTTCTCAAGGCCGAAAGCGAGGTGGCGGCTTCTGCCCTGTACAGGAAATTCAGCGCCGATCCGAGAGAGTTCCAGGTGCTCTCCTGGAAGTGGAAGGTGGAGAACATCATCGAAAAGGGCAACGAGCGGCGAAAGGACGGAGACGACTACTCAGCGCGGGTCTACGTGACATTCGAGTACGAGCCTGAGAAGTCCAGCGCATACGACAGGTTCAAGCGCTCCCTCACGAAAACGATATTTCATATAGACCCGCCGGGCAATGCCCTGTGCTACGTCTGGGCGAACAGACTCGAGCGGGACGCCTCTGTGCCGAACCCCTTTACCGAGAAGATAATCATGATAGCCGTTGAGAGCGGCCCGGGGCTCGCCAGGCACTGGATATCAGAGGAGAGGAACGTTCTCGAGGACTACAGGAGGCTCTTCAAGGCCGAGCCGCCGAAGATAAGCGGCATAGTCATAATGACGGATACCGATAACACGAAGAGCAGGGCCGTGGCGTACTATGACGACATTGCCCTGAAGCGGAATGCCGGAGGTAAGTGATGCCTACCGTAAAGGAAGAGATATCAAAGGCCCAGAAGTACATAACCCACGGGGTGTACGTTGTTAGCACCGCCCAAAACGGGCGGCTCAATGCCCTCACGGCCGCCTGGGTCGCGAGGGCGTCATTCGTTCCGCCGCTCATCACGGCCGCGGTCGGCACAACGAGGTTCTCGCACGAGATGATCAAAGGGTCAGGCATCTTTGCCGTGAGCATACTTGGCCCGGAAGACATTGAGCTCGGAAAGCAGTTCGGGCTCAAGACCGGCAGGAAAACGGATAAGTTCGAGGGCATAGAATACGAGATAAAGACGACAGGCGCGCCAGTTCTCATGGGCTGCATTGCCTGGCTCGACTGCAGGGTAGTCTCCCATCACGAGGCAGGCGACCACACCATCTTCGTAGGCGAGGTCGTTGACGCAGGCACGAGACGGGAAGACGCGAAACCCCTGGCCTACGAGAGGGAGAACTTCTTCAGATAATCCAGCCTTGCAAGCCCGCCCATGCTGCAACCTCCGGAATCTTTGATAGACTCTACATATAGAGAAAAGACCGGAGGTGTTTCCAGATGACACACGTAAAAACCTTGCTCGTGCTGCCGTTTTTCATCCTCCTCGCAGCATCTCCAGCGCCCGCGTACTACTTCGGCGGGCTCGAGGACTACGCGGCAGGCGTGCCTTCACAGGAAGAAAAGCCATCTATCTTCAATCAGTCCAGGGGGGACATACTCTACGAGACCTTCTATGCCGGGTCGTTCAATACGCTCGACCCTGAGAACGAAGCCCTGATAATAGACTCAGAGGTGCCGGGTATTCTAGGGCCTGACGACCTTTCGGTGCCGATTCCAGTGAGCAGTGACGCTGCAGTCGATTACTGCGCCGGAGGGGAATGCAGGAGGGTAGGCAATGAAGGATGGAAGAGCCTCTCTCAGCTTACGCAGGAAGAGCTCGATGGCTCCCGGGTGGTCATAATGGGCCATCCTGAGGACCAGACAAGGGTAGTGACGATTATAAAGGAATGATGGACCGGGCCGGGGAAAAAACCGGCCCTATCTTCCGGCCATGCGCCTGAATTCGTCCTCATCTATGATTCTCAGGCCGAGTTCCTTTGCCTTGTCTAACTTTGAGCCGGGCTCTTCGCCTGCTACGACATAGTCCACCTTTTTGGACACGGCCGACGCAGCTTCGCCTCCAAGCGATTCGACGAGGTCCTTTGCCTCATCACGAGTGAATGTCTTCAATGCGCCTGTAAAGAGGAATACCTTGCCTGAGAGCGGGCCCTTTGCCTCTTTCCTCTCCTCTTCGGGGAATACCATGCCTGCCCTCTTGAGCTTATCCATGACCCCCCTGTTATGCGGCTCCTTGAAAAAATCCACTATGGATCTTGATGTCTCAGGGCCTATCTCGGGAATTTTGAGGAGTTCTTCTTCCGTTGCCTTCATGAGATTATTGATCGAGCCGAAGGTCTTTGCCAGTACCCTGGCCATGTGCTCGCCCACGCCCTTGATGCCGAGGCCATAGATAAGCCTCTCAAGGGTAGGGCGCTTGCTCTTCTCTATGCCGCTAGTGAGGTTGGCGATGGATTTCTCCTTCCACTTGGCGAGCTCGCGGAGGTTATCGGGCGTGAGATTCATGTAGATATCGGCCACGTCCTTCAATAGCCCTGCCTCGACAAACTGCTCAACGTGCTTTTCTCCCATGCCCTCAATATCGAGCGCGCGCTTGGAGGCAAAGTGCCTTATGCTCTCCTTCAGTTGAGCTGGGCAGAGGAGCCCTCCAGTGCAGTAGTGGATGGCGCCGACCCTCTCTATCGCTGAGCCGCATTCAGGACAGGCCTCTGGCATGCGGAAAGGCATTGTGTGCTCCGGCCTTTTTTCTTTTATTACCGTCAGCACCTCCGGGATGACGTCCCCTGCCCTCTGGACGATCACGGTGTCCCCTGCCCTCACGTCCTTTCTCTCTATCTCATCAAGGTTATGGAGCGTTGCCCTCTCTATGGTGACGCCGCCGACAGAGACTGGCTCCAGCAGCGCAACCGGGGTAATGGCGCCTGTCCTGCCGACACCGACAGCTATCTCCCTTACCTTCGTCGATTCCTGCTTTGGAGCGAACTTGTAGGCGAGCGCCCATCTCGGGCTCCTTGTTATGACGCCAAGCTGGTTCTGCAGCTCGATGCTGTTTACCTTCAGCACTACCCCATCGACCTCGTAATCGAGCTCTTCGCGCTTCGCCTCGACCTCGTCATGATAATGGACGGCCTTATCAATGCCGTTGAGGAGCCTGACCAAGGGGTTGACCTTCAGGCCGAGCTTCCTTAAATACCCGAGCGCCTCATAATGGGAATTGAAAAGAACGCCCTCAACCATGCCGAGCCCGTAGCAGAATATGTCCAGCGGCCTTGAGGCGGTTATCTTCGGGTCGAGCTGGCGCACAGAGCCGGCTGCCGCGTTCCGGGGATTTGCGAAAAGCGGCTCTCCCCTTGACTCCCTTTCCCTGTTTATCTTCCTGAAGGCCTCAAGCGGCAGGAATACCTCGCCCCTTACCTCGAGATATTTGGGTGCCTGTCCGTGGAGCTTCAAGGGTATGGACCTGATAGTCCGGAGGTTCTGCGTTATGTCTTCACCGATGACGCCGTCTCCCCGCGTGGAGCCCTTTGTGAAGGCCCCTGCCTCGTAGACAAGCTCGACCGCAAGCCCGTCCATCTTTGGCTCGCCTACGTACTCGACCTTGTCCTCAGGTTTCCAGCCGAGCTGCCGCTTGATCCTTGCGTCGAATTCAAGGGCCTCTTCCCCTGTAAAGGCGTTGGCCAGCGATAGCATGGGTATCGTGTGCCTGATGGTGCCAAAGGCTGCAAGGGGCCTCTCGCCCACCCTCTGCGTGGGCGAGTCCGGGGTTATGTACTGGGGGTACTCGGCCTCGAGCGCCTGAAGGCGTTTGAAGAGCCGGTCGTACTCGGCGTCTGTCACGGACGGGCTGTCCATGACATAGTAGAGGTAATTGTGGCGGTTTATCTCCTGCCGGAGGTCTTCGATTTCTGCCCTGATTTCCTTTTCTTTCATGAACTTATATGTAGCATAGACCTTTCAAAGGGTCAATCCGGGCTTGAGGTTTTTGCATTGATTTTCAGCCACCGAAGGTATATAGTTCTACCTTCCTGTTTATGGCCTGTCCTGTCCGGGAATTTTACCCTTGACAAACCAAGCCAAATCCTTTAAATTTTAGAATTCAAATTAATGTCGGGGTTTATTAGATGAAGACTTTCATTCCAAAAGTAGACGCTAACACGAAGAAGTGGTTCCTGGTAGACGCGAAGGGCCAGACCCTGGGCAGACTTGCGGCTCGCATTGCCACGGTGCTCCGCGGCAAGCACAGGCCCACGTTCACTCCGCATATTGACACCGGCGATTTCGTTGTGGTCATAAATGCCGAAAAAGTGGCCGTAACGGGCCAGAAGGCGACCGACAAGGTCTATTATCACCATTCGATGTATCCGGGCGGCTTGAAGACCGAGTCTTTCCAGAAGTTCCTGACCGGCAAGCCCGAAGAGATCATTGAAAAGGCTGTCTGGGGCATGCTCCCCAAGAACCGGCTCGGCAGGGATATGGTCAAGAAGCTAAAGGTATACGCCGGGGAGAACCACCCCCACCAGGCTCAGGGCCCTGTGGCCCTGACCAAATAAATTGAGTTAATCACGGGAGAAGGTAAATGGCAGACGTATTCAGCGCTGTAGGCAGACGCAAGACCTCGGTCGCAAGGGTAAGGCTCCTTGCCGGGGCTGGCGATATAACCGTCAACAGGAAGGCTATGGCAGAGTTCTTCAGCCGCGACACGCTTCGCAGCATCGTGAAGCAGCCCCTGGAGCTCACCAATACCGCTGGCAAGTGGAGCGTCATAGCCAATGTGAACGGCGGCGGCGAGAGCGGCCAGGCCGGTGCTGTTCGGCACGGCATCGCAAGGGCGCTTTGCCTCTCTGACGCCTCTTTGAGGGGAGTCCTCAAGAAGGCGGGCCTCATCACCAGGGACCCGAGGATGAAGGAGAGGAAGAAGTACGGCCAGAAGGGCGCGAGGAAGAGGTTCCAGTTCTCCAAGAG
>CAZDUP010000160.1:0-6169 GCA_964508625.1 uncultured Thermodesulfobacteriota bacterium | reverse complement strand
GCTTCGCCAGGGTCACGTTCGCATCGATGATCCGCGCAGTCGAGACTGCCAGCCCGTATTCAATGTCATCGAAATAGACTGTGCCAGCCTGGTTCGTGTCCGTATGGCCGCCTACGACCCGCACCCTGAAATATCTGGCCGTGGCCGGCGGCGTGAATTGATACGTATAGCGATGGGCAGCGGTATCCGCAGAGTTGCCGTCGAGAGGTGAGACGGCAGAAACGTAGACCTTATCCTTGTCGCTGTAATGTATCTGGACCTGGTTATGTATCCCAGTCGCCGTTGAGCGAATCGTGTACTCGAGCAGATAGGTCTCGAGCGGAGAGCACTCGACGTAGTCGCTGTCGGCATAGCCGCCGCCGTTTCCGGCGCCGCCGGGGTGGGTAAAGTACAGGCACTTCGCCCCATGCTGCGAGTTCGCCGTATCCAGACCACTCGCGCCGCCAGGGAAGAGGACCCTGTTCCAGTTGTCGGGTATCCCGTTGGCGTCGGTGTCATACTCGAAAGAGCCGTTCAGTAGCCCCTCCGGGTTGGACCTGCCGAAGAGGTAATCGAAATTGTCCTTGACCTTCAGCCAGAGGCTACGCTTGGAAGCCTTGCCGACGGCCACTTCGTTATCATCGATTGCGCTATACGCCATAAGCCCCCTTAATAGATGGAATATCCCGGTGTGCCGTCGGGCATGAGTCCGTCGTCATCGCAGATGTACCCGTACTCTTTGTCTGCATCTGTAGCCTGGTCCCAGTCCGGCGCGTCATCGTCGGCGATAAAATCTATTCTTCTTGACGGTAGCCGCTGCGCGCGCAGCTTGAAGTCGTCGCCTCGACGCTCTCTTCTGACGATGATGAAAGGCTGCTCGACAAGAGGCTTGCCGTCCTTCTCGAGGATTTCATCGGTGCTCATGCGTATGTACTCGCCGGTCTTTATCGTGGAGTCCTTGAGCTCGACCTCGAAATCGATAAAGGGCATGGCGTCACGCTGCATCCATACCCGCCGCGCCAGAACGTCGCTTACATAGCCGTCCAGCAGCTCTTCCTGCAGATAGCCCTCGCGCAGCCACCGGCTCTTGATTACCTTTTCAGGCGCGTCCGAGTACTCGGCAATCGCATCCGGGTCCAGGCCGACATCTATCCTACGGAAATTTTTGTACTCATCATTCCCGACCGGGTCTTTGTCCCAGTAGAGCACTGCCTTTGCTATCCTCGATTTTTCGTTGAGGTCCGCTGCGGACTGGCGCACAACGAGGTTCACCTCGTCTGTGACCACCCTATAGGCCCGGCCAGGCGCATTCGGCATATTGCGCCTGATAGTGACCTGCAGGTCTTCGCCGACCCATGACTTGCAGTCGAGGAGGTCCACTATCTCAAAATAGAGATCGCTCAACTTCGTCGGCTCGGAGACGATGGCCGAGTAATTTATCTCTCCGCCCGGCCAGTCGCGCCAGAAGTCAAACTCAGTTGAATTGACCCGTGAGGAATCCATACCTGCGTCCGTCAGCAGCATCTCGGTGAGGATGTCGAAGGGATTTTGCGGCTCGTAATAGCGGACCTTCTGGACCTTTTCGTTCTCGCCGTATTCTTCCGCAATGGTGCCGAAATGCCCTCTCTCGCAGCCTGTGAGCTCGTTAGAGCCCTCATTTACACCGGTGTAGTGGATTATCTCGTCGCCGATCCTGACATAGCCCGCAGGCGAATCAAGACCGTCTACGGCAGTGAGGGTCATCGTTGCGGCCACGTCGGTCACGTCTGTCACCAGCTTTATGTTGAGCTTCGGCGGCACTTCAATCTGGTCGAGCGCGGCCAGCAGGTCCACGGCCTCGATCGTGATCTTGCCTTTTCCAAGCGTAACGGCGTCTATGACGCCGACGAATCGCTCCTCGAACTCTTCCTCGGGCAGGCCGACGCAGCCCTCAAGGACCCGGACGGACTTGCCCTTGTAGTTGCGGTTGCGCGCAAGGAGCTTTTTCCAGAACGTCCCCTGCACGGAAGAACGCTGAGACAAATACGGGTCTATCCCTACATCAGTATCGGGCTCATCGAGCATCGTGAGCTTTATCCTGGACTTCACGGTGAGGTTGTCCTTTATCTCGGTCGGGTGCCAGGCGATGGACTCGAGGTACGGCCGCTCTCCGCCCATGAAGGGCTGAGGAGCGTTGAATGAAGTGAACCTGTAGTCCCTTGCGCCCAACTGAAAAGCAGTCTTGTACTTGCACGTCGGATAGGTGTTGTAGCAGGGCTCACCTGTTGCCAGGCACGGGTCAACGCCGAAGGTCCGCTGGCAATAATCCAGGGCGATTATCACGAGGATGACCGGCGTCCTCGATAATTTGTTCAGTTCATCCTGGTAGCTCATTCCTTTACGAACTCCATCTCGAAGTTGATCTCGTCAACATAGGCGCCTGTGCTCAACGGCGTCTGGTACTCATGATTGTCCGGCTTTTTGCCGAAGAAGACATGGCCAGGAAAGGCATCGAGGTCCCACGCATAGAAAAAAGGCTTCATGTCGGAGGCGTGGCCATCCCAAAATGGCGCATAGGTATTGAAGACGAAATCTCTCGATAGATGCGCGAACTTGGCGGCGATCTTCCCCGGCTTGTATCTCACGACGGTCCCCAGTACGTGAGCGCCCTTGCTCATCTTGGAATCTGCCTCGACGCTCTCCCTGTAGGGAACGTATGCGGATGCAGGCGGAAACGGAAACTGAAGTTTGGCACCGATCATGGCGATTGCGAGCTGCGGGGCCGCGGTACAGCCTGTCAGGGTGAGCTGCCAGTACCGCTTTTGGACGCTCGCGGCAAATGGCTTGAGTATGGCCTTGTTATTCGTCACGGTAAAACCGGCCAGAGCGGTGACGCTGTCCGCGACGAAGTTGTCGCTCGAGCCTTCGACCGATATCGTCGCGGCTACGGTCGCGAGATTGTGCTTCATTATGCCGAGGCAGTCAGCGCTTTTCGCGCTACCGCAATCGACCCTTAATATCTTCGTGCCCGGCGAGTTTCCTTTCCAGTAGGTGAACGTCCGCAGGTCCCTGACATTCAATACGCTGTAACCAGCGGCCGTGTCCGTTGCGGTCGGCACGCCGTCGTTGAACCTGTTGTCGAAAAGAAGTATCGGAAGCATCAGCGCACCCCGTCATCCCAGGCTTTTTTCAAGGGGGCCACGAGCTCTCTTGCAAGGGCGTCTTTATCTCCGCCATAGTAGTTGCCGTAAAAATGGACCTTGAATTCAACCGCCTTCGGTTCCTTCTCTGTCCGCTGCGGAGTCGGATAGGCTTCAGGAGAGCCTCCGGAGTAAGAGGGCGTGGCATTCCCGCCAGCGCTTACCGATGCGCCGCCTCCGGGCTGCTGCGATTTTATGGCCATTACTCTTGCCATGCCTGCCGCAATTGCGGCTGCCGCCGCTGCCGCCGCAAGATAAGGCGCGGCAGGGCCGCCGTACTTCATGCCCCACTCATGCGCAGCCTGGGCGGTCTTAAACGTGCTTATCACCGTCTCAGCTATGGCGAACATCTTCATGGCCTCGAACATCGCCTTATTCTTTGAGCCTGTCGCGGCGTAAAGGTTCTGCATCATATTCGACATCGCGCCGAATGCATCGGCGGCATAGCTCACCTGGAAGTCTTTTTTCTTTTTGGCGTAATCTATCTCCAGCTGTGTATATCTGGCCATTACATCGGCCTGGCTCGCACCGGCTGTGACCATCTCCTGGATCACCTGAGTGTTGTACTCCTGGAGTGCGAAAAGTCTGTTTTGGTATTTGATGTAGTCTTGCGCCACCTCGTTGTCGCCCTCATAATCGAACTTGTTCTGATACGGGCTGTTGTTGAGCAGGTCGTAGTACTCCATCTCGGCGTTGAACCGCTCGGCTGCGAGCGTCTTCTGAGCGTCGATAAGGGCATAGATGTTTTCGATCTCCGCGCGTTCCTGTTCGCTCTTGATGCCCTTGTACTTATCCGCAAGCTCGATGAGCCTGGTCGCGTGCTCGATCTCCGCCGTCTTCAGGACCTCGGCAGGCTGCCCGGCCAGAGCATCCATCTTGGCCTTTGCCATAGCTTCCTCAGCCGCGATCTCCTTCTGGACCTGCTGGAGCATGGCCTCATAGGACCTATTCTCTATCTCAGTCTTCCTGGCATAATATGCCTCGGCCTGTACATCCTTCTGCTTGTACAGGCGCTCGAGCTCCATCAGCTCGAGACCGGCGGTCCTCTTTACTTCTTCGATAGCGGCATCGCTCTTTGCCGCCCGGAGCTTTTGCTCTGTCTCTATCATTTTGAGCTTCTGCTCGATGTTCGCCTGAGCAGCAGCCGTATTGTCGTCGGTCGATTTGGTAAGCGCGACCATTGCCTCTTTTTCCTTCCAGATCGCGGAGCCGACCGTTGCGGCGGTATTCGCCATCCTCGCGGCTTCCTCAGCCGCCTTATATTCAAAGTCGGAGAATTCCTTGAGGCTCTCGGATAGGCCCTTGAACCGGTCGCCGACCCAGGGGAGCTTCGAGCCCAGTTCCGCGAGCCTGTAAAGGATAAAGGCAAGGTCTCCGGCCCATTTCGCGATCTGCGCCGACATGGCCATGAGCGTGGCTCCGACATAGGAAACAGCCGTGATTATGACTTTCCCGATTAGCACCCCGATCTCTTGCAGCGTTGCCTTGAACTTCGCCATAGCCTCGGAAGCGGAGAGCGTCTGCTCGCCGACTCGTCTTACGGTGTCCTGGCCAGCCTCCATTACGGCGTTCATAAAGGCCTGCTTCTTTTCAGCGTCCGAGAGCTGGCTTGCCGTCTTGCCGAGGGCAGCCGCGTATTTTTCGTTCGCCTCTTCTAACTTGACGATGATGCCCAGGTTGTCGAGGATGAGCCGGGACTGTCTGGCAACGCCGAGGCCGATATCCTCAAACGATTTTTGAATGGTCTGACCGGTAATCTTAGAAGAGGCCCGCGCGATCTCCATCATCTCAGCGAGCTTGTCGGCGGGAATGCCGAGGACCATCGCAGTGCCTGCCGCCCTCATAAGGTCGGCTGTGGCTATGGTCTCGGCCGAGACGCGCTTGAGGTCCGAGATAAGCCTTTCCGCATTTATTCCATGCGAGGCTGTGAGGTTGACGAAGGACTGTTCGAGCTGGTCCACCTTTGCGGCTTCTTCTGCAAAGTCCCATGCCTTTTTCAACGAATAGACGGCGGCAAGCACGCTCATCCAGTGCTCTTTGATCTTCCCGGTGAGCCCCTGGACATCCGATTCCATCTTGCGTGTCGCGTCAGTAGACTGGTTCAAGCTCTCCACATAAGCGGAGCCGTCGCCGTTTATGACTATCGTGACTCTATTCGCCATTTTTACCCAGTTCGTCCCTTATCAAACCTATGTCGACCCATTCCTGCAGGGTCAGGTCGTTCTTCTCGAAGGGGAAGCCGCCTCGCTGGAGCCGGTACAGGTTCCAGACGTGTAAGAACCATCTGCTCGGTTCGTAGTCCTTGTACTCGCATGCCGCGCACAACATCTGGAGGTGCTCGCCGGAATTGCTGAGGCATCTCGTTTTCTTTTCCGGCGTGCACCTCTCGATGAACTTTTTCAGCTCTTCGCCAAAGGGACGGCTTCCTCTCCCTCCACGAGCTCTTCAACGAGCTCTATCGCGCTTTCGTCTACCGTGGCGTTCTCGAAGACTATGCGGGCCATTGTGGTGACGAGGTCGTGGGCGCCCTTTTCGACGATAGCCTTCCAGTCCTCGCGGTAGCCCTCAGAGCCCGGCTCGGATGAGACAGGCTTTCCCTCAAAGCCGAAGTCGCCGCTCCTGAATCCAGTGAGGACCTTGAGGCCGAACTCGAGCCTGGTCGGATAGATGTTGAGCACCACCTTCTTGCCCTGGCGCTTTACCTGTCTCGCCTGGTATGACGCCACCTCTGCGGGCGTCGGGGTCCTGTAGTAGAAGACCACCTCCGAGCCGCTCCTCGTGTCCTTGATAGCTATTTCGTTTTTTTCGCTTGGCTGAAGCTCTCTCATCGCACCTCTCCTTTATTGGAATGACATCAGAATTTCATCGTTGCCCGCGTCAGGCGTGAAGACTACCGGCATGGCATACGTGAGTATGTTCTCGCGGTCGCCGTACTTTAGGCTTTCGCTCTGGACCTTCGGCGCGGTCACTATGCACCTGTTTCCCGCCGTGCCGCCAACCGTGGCCGTGAG
>CAZDUP010000159.1:0-6216 GCA_964508625.1 uncultured Thermodesulfobacteriota bacterium | reverse complement strand
CGGGTATCTCCCTGAAGTTCTCCTTCGGCGGCGGAGAGGCTATCTTCCATTCGAGAGTGGCGCCGCCCCAGGGGTTCTGCGGTGCTGGTTTACCCCTGAAGAGCCCTTTTATGAGATTACCGAACATCATGACAAGGCTGAGCACGAGCACCCACGAGCCGAATATCGACAGGTACTGCAGGTTCGCGTACTGCGGCAGATAGTCGAAGTACCGCCGTGGCATGCCCTCGTAGCCGAGCACGAACATGGGCATGAAGAGCAGGTTGAAGCCTATGAAAAAGAGCAGCAGCGACCAGTTCGCGAAACGCCTGTTGTACATCCTGCCAAAAACCTTTGGGAACCAGTAATGGAGCGCGGCAAAGAAGCCGAGCGCGGCTGCCCCGAACTTTATGTAATGGAAGTGGGCCACGACGAAATAGGTGTCATGCAGGTGTATGTTCAATGAAAGCGCGCCGAGTATGACGCCCGTTAGCCCGCCTATCGCGAACATGTATATGAATGCGAGCACGAAATAAAATGGCGTGTCCACCACGATGGAGCCCTTGTACATTGTGCCCACGAAGTTATAGACCTTCACTGCGCTAGGTATGGCGACAAGGAAGGTAAAGAGCGAAAAGACGACCCCGGCTGTATAGCTGTAGCCGCTTACGAACATGTGATGCCCCCAGACAAGCGAGCCGACAGCGGCGATGCCGATGCTCGAATATGCCACTGCCTTGTAGCCGAAGATCGTCTTGCGCGAAAATACCGGTATTATCTCTGCTATGACGCCGAGAGAAGGCAGCACCATGACATAGACGGCCGGGTGCGAATATATCCAGAAGAGGTGCTGATATAGTATGGGGTCGCCGCCCTTTGCAGGGTCAAAGACGCCGATGCCGAAAAACCTCTCGGCCATGACCATCAGGAGGTTGACGCCTAAAATGGGCGTGGCGATGACGAGTATCCAGGCCGTCGCATAGATCGCCCAGACGAATAGCGGAAGCCTGTGCCATGTCATTCCCGGCGCGCGGAGCCTGTGCACGGTCGTTATCATGTTGATGCCGGTGAGTATCGACGAGAGGCCCAGGACGAATACCGCGAATACCGCGAGCGATACATACTGGCCTGTGCGAATGCTGTACGGCGCATAGAAGGTCCAGCCGGTATCAGCCGGGCCGAGGAGGAGCGCCGCTGCCGCAAGCCCCACGCCCGTGATGAATATCCACCACGACAGGAGATTTAGCCTCGGGAATGCCACGTCCCGCGCGCCTATCATGATGGGCAGCATGAAATTTCCGAATACGCTTGTCGTGACAGGGATGATGAAGACGAAGAGCATTATCACGCCGTGGAGCGTGAAGATGGAGTTATATGTGTTTGCCTCCATGATGGTGGGCCCACGCGAGATGAGCTCGAGCCTCATGAAAAAGCCGAGCGTGACACCCACGAAAAAAAGGCTCATTATGACCGCGAGGTAGAGTAGCCCTATCCTCTTGTGGTCTGTCGAGAATATCCACGAGGCAAGTCGCGAGCCAGGCCCGCTCTCGAGGTAGCTTTCCCGGATAGTCATGCCTTTTTGCCTGTCAGGATAGATACGGCGAGCGGCATTCACCCTCCCCTCATTCCCCTCTTGCCAAGGGAGGGGAAGTCCAAAAAACGCGCGGCTTCATGCTGCATTAGCTTCATTCTTTTTTTCTCTGCCTGCCTGTAGCGAGCCAGATCATGAAGACCGCGGAGAATACGAGGGTGGCAAGCCCCGCGTACCGGAGCGCAATGGAAAAACCATCCCTTGCCTCGGGGATTATCCGGTAGCAGAACTGCATGGCCTTCTTGATGGACGCCGTCACCCTGCCCTCCCTCGCCTCTACAAGGGCCATCTCGAGGTCAGAGGGCAGCACGCTGCCTCCGTAGAAATATCTTATTATCCGCCCATCGGCAGAGAGCACGATGAGCGCGCCCGGGTGGTTGAAGCCCTCGCCTGCCCTCGCGAACTCGTAGCCTGCGGCCTGTGTCACGGCGTCGATCGAATCAGGCTGGCCGACAAGGAATCTCCAGGCGCCCTCAGGCAAATGGACGGCAGATGCCTTCAAAAAATTGCCCTTCTTGTAGGCAGCGTCTTCAGGCGCGTCCATCTCATCGAAGCTCAGGGTAATGGCAGTGAAGTCCCTGCCAGGGACTGAGTCCATCCTGCCAAAGGTATCGGCCAGGTTCGCGAGATAGGTATTGCAGACGTCCTTGCAGTGGAAGTACGCGAAGGAGAGGACAACGGGTTTTCCGAAGAGGCTGCCGAGCGTAACGGGACGGCCCATCTCGTCCAGAAAGGCGCGCTCAAGAGGTAGCCTATCCCCCGCCCTTTCGGAAATGCCTGGAGCTGCGGGAGCGCACACTGGAAAAAGAAAGAGTATCAGGAAGAAAAGCCCTCGCCAGGATACGCTTTTTGGCATCGGCATGGTTCTCCCGGCAGACGGTTAGAGGCCATGAGGCGAGTAGAAGGTATACTTGCAGAATATATCAGGATTTGACGGGCAGTCAAGGAGGGTGCCCCTGACCGTGATGGCACGGCAGGGGTAATAAAAAGAGCCGGGGGCCATGGCCCCCGGCTCTGAATTCACGATATGGATTTCAGATGCAGCCGGTCTGAGCCCTGTCAGGGTCAGAGAGCAGGTCTGCCTGCACGCCTCCGCAGCCATCGTTATCCTGCAAGGCTGTAAACCTCGACCTGTCCATTATGGCATCATATCTTTCGCTCGAGTAGTCGTCGATAAGAGGTCCTTCCATGATGCTGACCGTGCCGTGGGCTTTGCCGTCGTAATTATCAACGAGCATGGCAGTGAAGCTCTCGAAGGAATGGACATTTTTGTAGCTCGTATGGCGGGCCTTTTCCTTTGCTTGCGAGGCGTACTCGCGGCTTTCGTCGAGCGCGGCAACAAAGGCCTTGAAGCTCGATATCTGGATGTCGTTGTAGGCCACGAGCGTGACAGGCCCGTTCAGAAGATCGTATTCGCCAGCAGCCGCAAGGGGGGTGATGAAGAGAGAAACGGCCAGTCCTATGATCCCGGAAATCCTTTTCATACTGCCTCCTGAACATCAAAAAAACTGTTAGAGAACCGGCCGATACATATCCTGAGGGCAAAAATGGGATGGTATGCATGGTATAAAAATCTGGCAGCGGCTGTCAAGACACAAGGTGTGAAATTATTGTAACAATCATAACCAGCGAGGCGAGGCTATGAAAAAACGATAGAATATTCAAGTAATTATGATTTGGGTGTGAACTGTATGGGGGTTTTAAAGGAGTATGCAAAACGGGCTTTCGAGGGCCTTCCAAGGGTTGAAAGGAGAGCGTTTCTTGAGCCAGTGTAAATAAAGTCAAGCTGCCCTGATAAGAGGACGAACGGCAATGCGCCATCCGGTGCGTTTGCGGGGATGAACGTATTGGCTGGGAGAGAATATTCTGAGGAACGTAGATGAGAAAAAAGGAAAGCCCTCGAAAGCCCCTTATACAAAAAGTAGCACAGGACTTTGAACTGTCAATCGGGCGGGTTTATTTTTCCCTCTTCAGGTGATAAAATATTTTCATGGCTAAGTGCTTCCATTGCAAGGGGACGATAGAGGGCAGCGCTGGATTCGGCAGGGGCGATAGCTGCCCCAAGTGCGGCTCTGACGTGAAGGTCTGCTTGAATTGCAGGTTCTATGACGCCGCATCATACAATGAATGCCGCGAGAGCTCTGCCGAGCGCGTCGTTCAAAAGGACCGGGCGAACTTCTGCGAGTTCTTCGAGCCCGGGGATGGCTTCAACGCGGAGGTCGCCGAGGACCAGTTGAAGAAGCTCAGGGACCTTTTCAAGTCCTGAACCGTTAAGGAAGCTCTGAATAATTCGCATTTCCGCTGTCATTGCGAGGAGCGCAGCGACGAAGCAATCTCAAAGTGCTTGATTCATCAAAAGATGAGATTGCTTCGCTACGCTCGCAATGACGAGTCAATGGTTTCTTAAGTATCTTTCCGCCTCACTGTCTTGCCCAAAAAAACCCTGGCTACCATAGAGCCCCGATGCCTGAGAGCGTTAAAACCTGCAGCGACGAGCACAGGATAAGCATCGAGGAGCTTTTATCAAGGCTCTCGTCCTCGGCCAGCGGCCTCTCATCTGCCGCTGCCGCCGAGAGGCTCCTGGAATACGGACAGAACACCTTTGAGGCCCGCGAGCGGGTCCCCCTCTACAGGCGTTTCGGCAAGCACCTCTTCAACTTCTTCGCAATCCTACTGTGGACAGGCGCGCTCCTCGCATTCGCGTCCGAGAGGCTCTCGCCTGGCATGGGCAGCCTCTACATCGGCATTGCCATCTCTGGCGTCGTCATCATAAACGCCCTCTTCGCCTTCATGCAGGAGTACGAGTCAGAGCGGATAATCGAGAGCTTCAGGCGTATGATGCCTGATACCATAGACGCGCTCCGCGACGGCGCGCGCCAGACTATCCCTGCCGTGAGCGTCGTGCCCGGCGACGTCATATTCCTCGAGGAGGGCGACAGGGTCCCGGCCGACGGCAGGCTCTTGGAAGAGAACTCCCTCAAGGTCGACCATTCTCCGCTTACGGGGGAATCAGAGCCCAAGCTCAGAAAGCTCGAGTGCACCCACGAGAACATCCTCGAATCCCGTAACATGGTCTTCTCCGGCACGACGGTCCAGTCCGGCAACGGCAGGGCCGTTGTCTATGCCATTGGGATGAGCTCGCACATAGGCAGGGTCGCCGGCCTCACCAGGCGCACCGAAGCCGCCGCAAGCCCCCTGAGGCGCGAGCTCAACCACTTCATCCGCGTAATCTCGATCATAGCCGTCACGCTCGGCGCTGCCTTCTTCAGCGTAAGCATACTCTCAGGGGACACGCTCCTTTCGGGCATGATATTCGCGATAGGCATAATCGTCGCTAACGTGCCTGAGGGGCTTCTGCCGACCGTGACCCTGTCTCTCAGCATGGCATCGGAGCGCATGGCAAAGAGAAAGGCGCTGGTAAAAAGGCTCGAGTCGGTCGAGACGCTGGGCTCCGCCACGGTCATCTGCACGGACAAGACCGGGACCATCACCGAGAACAGGCTATCTGTCAATACGCTCTTTGTCGGCACAGATGAGCGTAACGTCAACGAGAAGGGCATCGAGAGGCTTTCCGGCTTCCAAGCCCTGCTGAAGACCGCGGTCCTCTGCAACAACACCCGCATGGTGAAGGGCGAGTTTCACGGCGACCCCACGGAGATAGCGCTTATGAGGTTTGCCGGGAGGCACGCCGACGTTGAGCGCATAATCGGCTCAAACAGGCGGATAAAGGAGTCTCCATTTGACTCGGCAAAAAGGAGGATGCTCACGATAAATGAGGCCGGGGGGCGTGAGACTGCATATTTGAAGGGCGCGCCAGAGGTCGTTCTCGCGAAATGCAAAAGCGCAGTAAACGAAAGAGGCGTCATCGCAATGGACGACGAATGGAAGGCAGCCGTCATGGCCCATTACGAGCGCATAGCGTCGAGGGGCGAGAGGGTGCTTGCGCTCGCGTACTCAGAGGCAGCTTCCGGCGAGGACGGCTTTGTCTTCATAGGCCTTGCAGGCATGATCGACCCGCCCCGGAAGGAGATACCCGATGCAATAGCCCGGTGCAAAGCCGCTGGCATAAGGGTCATCATGATAACCGGCGACAACAGCCTCACTGCAGAGGCCGTGGCCCGCATTGCCGGGATGATAGACACGCACAGCCAGCCTGAGATAATGACCGGTGACGAGCTTCAGGGGTGCAGCGATGAAAGGCTCAATGAATTCCTGAAGGGCCGTGACATCATCTTCGCCCGTACCTCGCCCATGCAGAAGCTCCGCATCGTAAAGGCCCTCCAGTCAACCGGAGAGGTCGTGGCCGTCACAGGCGACGGCGTGAACGACGCCCCTGCCCTGAAGCACGCGGACATGGGCGTTGCCATGGGGCTCTCAGGAACCGAGGTGGCGCGGGAAGCCGCTGACATGGTGCTGCTCGACGACAACTTCGCGACCATTGTCAACGCCATAGAAGAGGGCAGGACAGTATTCAGCAACATACGCAAGTTCATACAGTACATCCTTACGAGCAACGTGCCGGAGATAATGCCCTTCATCGCCTTCGTGCTACTCGGAATTCCGCTGCCCTTGACTATCCTCCTGATACTCGCCATCGACCTCGGCACAGACCTTCTGCCGGCCCTCGGCCTCGGCAAGGAGCTGCC
>CAZDUP010000158.1:0-6221 GCA_964508625.1 uncultured Thermodesulfobacteriota bacterium | reverse complement strand
CGGCAGCTCGGAGATGAATGCGGCTTGAGCCCTCTTGAACCTTTGCGCCTCGGCCAGGCTCTCATCCCTGTCTAAGGGGAGAGCCTTTGACCACGAGCCTCCATCCTCCCGCGCCTCCCAGCTTGCGTCCGTGCTGATTTTGAGGCCAGCGGAGAGAGCCGCTGCCACTGGCACGCCGCCGCTGTTCTCTACCTCGATGACAAGCTCGTTCTCACCGGGTGCGAGGTATGGGGCGAGGTCAAAGCTCAACGGCTCGCTCCACGCGTCAGAGACCCTTGAGCCAGGAAGCGCCCGTCCGTTCAGGTAAAGCTCAACACCTGTGCGCGCCCTTACTTTGATTACAGCTTCCTGGCCGCGGGCCGCTAAAAATGATTTTCTGTACTGGGCGATTGATGCAGATGCGCCCCTGGTCTTGATGTCAAATGGGAAGTCCGGGCGGACCCATTGGGCGTTGTCCAGGGGATTGAGAAGGATTACCTCGCTGTTGAATAAGAGGCTTGCGGCTGGAAAGGCAAAAAGGATGCTCAGGAAGATGAGGACTGCGGCGATCGCTCTGGTCTTTGAGGCCACGGCTTTTCTCTATGGGATGCTATGAAGCCTCATCATTATAGGAATATGGCCTTGCCTTTGCAAGTTCAAATACCTTCATGCCTTTGCCAGCCTTACGAAATGAGGCTCTGTCATTGTGATGACTACCTGGTTTTTCCCGTTCCTCTTTGCGGCATAGAGGTTCTCGTCAGCGGCCTTCACCAGGTCCTCGCCTGTCTTTGCGCCGTCATTCGGGAGCATGCCAACTCCGATGCTCACGGTGACCCTCTGCCCTCCGAGGCCAGTGAAGCAATGCGCCTCTATGGCCTTGCGGAGCTTCTCCGCGAGCGTCCAGATGCCTTCAGCCCCGGAGTGCGTCACCAGGCCGACGAACTCCTCGCCCCCGTACCTGGCCCAGATATCAGTTGACCTGGTGTTCTCACGCAGGAGCCTCCCGAGCTCCGAGAGCACGATGTCGCCCTGCTGATGGCCGTATGTATCATTTATGGCCTTGAAGTCGTCCACGTCTATCATAAGTATGGCGAGATGGTATTTATAGCGGACCGCGCGGCTGAACTCGACAGAGAGCACCTCTGAGAAGCGCCTTCTGTTGAAAGCGCCGGTCAGGTGGTCCGTGACCGAGAGCTTCTCTATCTCCTTGTGAGTGAGCGCGTTCTCGAGGGCTATGGCTATCTGGTTTACGAGCTGCTCCGCGTGCCGGAGGTCTGCCTCGGCATACCCTGCCGTTGACCCGAGGAGGACCGCGCCCCTTGGCTTTTCCTTGAACGACATGCATATTGCCGCGAGGCTTGCGGGCCTTATCCTGACAAAGCTCGCGTCGATCAACGCCCTGGCCTCGCTGAGGCCGAGCAGTATCGTCCTCTGCCCGGCTATGCACCTTCCGGCGAGCCCCTCGCCCCTCATGAGTATCCCGAGGTCTGACTCGGCAACGCCCAGGCAGGCCCCTGGCGTGAGCGCCTTTGTCTCTTCATTGTAGACGTAGACGGCCCCCAGCTCTGAGCCGGTGAATTCCATGAGCTTGGAGAGGGCGTTCTCCAGAAGCGTTTCCGGGTCGCTGAACTCAAGTAGCACCTTGGAGAGCTGGTTGAAGCTCTCGAGCCTCTCCTCTCTCTCCTTTATGGACTTCACCATCCGGTTGAAGCCCTGGCCGATGCTCTCGAACTCGTCCTTTGTCCGTATCTCAAGCTCCACGTCGAGGTTGCCGGAGGCGGTCTCCGCCATCGCGCCCCTTATGGCCCTCACCGGCTTGTGCGTGTCCCTGAAGGTAAGCGCGGCGAGCAGAAGGCTGAAGAGGAGTCCGAAGGCCGCGACAGCGAGTATCTGCCGCCTCATCTCGGCAAGACGCGCCTGCCCCTGCGAGCTTTTGCTTGCGACCGCGAGCGCGCCTACGGGCGTGCCTTTCGCGTCGAGTATCGGCTCTATCGCGAGGACCACACCATGTGAGGCGAGCTCTTTTTCACCGAAAAAGCCGGAACCACTGGCAACCAGGCCGCTTATCTCAGGGGCTAGCTCGGCATTCCTGGCAAAGGCGAAGATATTATCCGGGGCAGGTGATATCGCGGCAACCACAGCCCGCCCATCGGGTCCGGCCGCGAGGACAGCGGCATTCACGCCGAAGTATTTTCTAATCGCCTCGGGCAGCCATTCCTTGTTGTCCAGGAGTATGCCTGTGACGAACGCGCCGGTCGTCCTGCCGTTGTCTATTACAGGCACGACCGCGAGCTGCACAAGCCCGCTCGCCTCTATGCCAGACGCAAGTGCATGCCCTTCCCTCAGGAGGACGTCCCTTGAGACAGCCTCGGTCGATATTATTGGCTGGCCCATTGAGATGGCCTTTTCCACTATCCCGTTTATCTCGAGGATGTCACCCGCATCGGCGTTTTTCCTCGCTATGACCCGGCCCCTGGCGTCAACTACGGCCCATATATCCACATATGGCCTCACGCCAGAATAGGTATTGAGCATGCGTCTCAAAAAGCCCTGGTCGCGCCTTTGAAGCGCGGCCCTTACGCCGTCCTCGCTCGCGGCCTGGAGCATGCCGAACTTCATCTGCTCT
The DNA here is from genome assembly GCA_964508625.1 of uncultured Thermodesulfobacteriota bacterium. Classification (GTDB taxonomy): domain Bacteria; phylum Desulfobacterota; class GWC2-55-46; order GWC2-55-46; family GWC2-55-46; genus UBA5799. The sequence continues at coordinate 3,616 of CAZDUP010000158.1, read as the reverse complement.
GTCCGTGACTGATATAGGCTCAAGGCGCCCTGAAGATGCGACCTCAGCTGAGAGAGCTCGTCCCTTTTTATATGTGACGAGAATTTAACGGAGATGAAGTAATAAAAGCCGCCGGTGAGGACGGCCGTGATGAGGACAAAGGCAATGAGAGTTTTGACGCCGATGGGAAGGGTGAACCTCCAATCAGACCAGATGACCCTGAACTTTTTAGGCACAGACCAGACCTCTGCGGGGAATATGCGGGGAGTTGCCATGCCCCTTCTTTATGTATCGGAGGCCCGGAAAGAATACTTTAATGGATCTAGCTGGTTAACAATTTGTTTGGAACGGTTACAGGCGGGTCTACTGACGGATGCCCTTGCCGGTGAGCTCGTGGATGACGCGCTTTGCAACGACCTCTCCGAAGCGGATGGCGTCGCTTATGCCTATTCCGTGGTAGGCGCTCCCGGTGAGATGGAGGCCGGGGTGCTTCAGCAGGCGCTCCTCTATCCATTTGATGCGCTCCTCGTGGCCTATCGTGTACTGGGGCATCGAGCTCTTCCACCTGAATACGCGGGAGAGCACGGGCTCTGCCTCTATGCCCATTATGTCGCGGAGCTCCTCCCTGACCATCTTGAGCATGGCGGCATCGTCCATTGCAACGAGCTCGTTGTTCTTCGAGCCCCCGACAAAGCAGCGGATGAGGACCGAGTCTTCCGGCGCCCTGTAGGCGAATTTGACAGAGGTCCAAGTGGCGGCCATTATCCTTCTCTTCTCTATCTTTGGCACGACAAAACCGAAGCCGTCGAGCGGGTGCTTCACATCTTTTTTCCTGAAGGCTATGGAAACGGTGGCTGTTGAGACATAAGGTATGGTCCTGAGCATCTTCGCAAGCTCCGCGTCATTGCCGCCTATGAGGTCTGCGGCTGCCCATGCCGGGGCTGCGATGACGAGCGCGTCGGCCTCAATGGAGCTGCCCCCTTCGAGGTTGACCCTGAACTTGTTCCCGGCTTTCTCAAACGATACCGCGCCAGCGCCAGTCTTCAGGACCGTGTTCTCCATCTTCTCGAGCCGTGTTGAGAGCGTCTCAATTATTTCAGAGAGGCCGTCCTTGAGGGTCATGAACATGGTGAGCTTTCTCTTTGGCGCGCCCGCCGCGCCTGACGCGGGCTGAGCTGATTTCCTGTGCGCTGCTGCCTGCGCCATTTTTTTCACCATGCCGCGTATGAGGCTGCCGCTCTCCTCCTCCAGCTGCACGAACTTGGGAAAACTTGCCCGGACAGACATGGTCTCAGGGTCGCCCGCGTGGACTCCTGCCACAAGGGGCTCCGCAATCTTGTCGAGCGCCTCTCTTCCGAGCCTCCTTCTTACGAAGTCTCCGAGGCTCTCGTCAGCCTTATCCTTTTTCCTGGGCATGAAGAGGTCGAGGAACATCCTGAACTTGCCCGGCCACGAGATGAGGCTCGAGTAGGCAAGGGGCAGTATCTTGGTGGGGATCATGAGGATGACGCCCTCTGGCAGCACGTGGAGCCTTCCGCCTGAGAGGACAAAGGTCTTCTTGAACTTGTCGTTGGTTGTGAGGAACTTGTCGTCTATGCCGAGCCTCTTGCAGAGCTCCATTGCCCAGGGCTTCTCGGAGAGGAAGCAGTCAGGGCCGCCCTCGATGAGAAAGCCGCCAGTCCGCTCGGTCCTTATGTTGCCGCCGAAGCGAGGGTTCTTCTCAAGGAGGACTATCTCGAACTCGGCTGAAGAGCAGTGCTCGCGGAGGCTCCACGCGGTCGAGAGACCGGCGATGCCGCCGCCTATGATGACGACCCGTTTCATTTGCGCTTTTCCGCCAGCAGTCCTATCTTTCCGGCCATCATGCGCAGGAACGCGGGGTCAGCGTTGAGGGAAGGGGTCCTCCTGAACTCTACCCCGCTGGAGGCAGCGGCCTCCCTGAACAGTATGTCTATGTCGTAGAGCGTCTCAACGTGGTCTGCCGCGAATCCGGCAGGCACGACGATGACGGCCTTCTTGCCTTTTCTGGCAGCCTCGGCTATTACGTCCTCTGTCTGCGGGCCGAGCCATTCCCTGGGGCCCGAGCCCTTGCTCTGGTAAGCCACCCTGTAGTCTATCTTGCCGGCCTTTTCCATGATGTGATCGGCGGCCTGGTTTACGACCATCTCGTAGGAATCGCCCTGGAGAGCGACTATGGGGAGGCTGTGCGAGCTGAAGATCACGAGCGTGTCCTTCGGGTCGAGGCCCTTGAGCTCCTTCTTTATATAACCCGCGATTATCTCGACAAAGGTCTTGTCGATGTTCCAGCAGCCGATGAACTCGACCTCAGGCAATCCTCCGAGTTCCCTCACGGCCCCCTCGACATCGGTCTCATACGCGCCTGTGGCGACCCGTGAGGTAAATGGCGACATGATGGCAGCGACCGCCTCTTCTATGCCGTCTTCCTTCATCTTCCTTACGGTGTCGGCTATGAAGGGGTGCCAGTAGCGCATGCCCACGTACGCCTTGTAGCGGTAATGCGAGGAGGCGTCGGAGTTCAAGGCCTCCTCTATGCCCTTTGCCTGCGCTAAAGTTATGTCGAGGAGCGGGGACTTGCCGCCGATGAGCTTGTATCTCTCTATCGACTTTGCCACGAGCTCAGGCGTAACGGGCCTGCCCTTCAGAACGTTTTTTACAAAGGGCTCGACGCTCTCAAGGGAGTCGGCGCCTCCGAATGCGAGGAGGAGTACGCCTTTCAAGGGTTTTTCAGTCATGTTTTTTCCCGTAAACTGGTATTAAGCAAAATGCTTTATCCGCGCTATCGCGCGAGTGTGCATAAGGCTGGCTCGCTGCTGCCTGCTGCCTCCAGCCTCCGCGCTCGCCCCTTATGCCGCGAAACGTTCGTTTCGCTCCTTCTGCCCAGGCTCGCGCGCCTCTCCCCCACCCCTATGCTCGCCTACGCCTTATGCCCGAGTTATTTTTTTAAAACAAAAATCTCAGACCGAAGCCTTGCCGCTGAATTCGTGGACAGCATCGATGACCGCGCGAACATTATCGACAGGCGTGCCGAGTATTATGCCGTGGCCCAGGTTGAAGATGTGTCCGGGGCGTCCGCCTGCCATGTCGATTATCTCCTTGACCCTCTTTCTTATCTCGGGGACGGGTCCGAAGAGGACGACGGGGTCGAGGTTGCCCTGTATGGCCTTTTCATGGCCGATGGTCTTCCATGCGTCGTCGAGCCTGACCTTCCAGTCAACGCCTATTACGTCTCCGCCAGCCTGTTTTACGAGGTCAAGGTATGTTCCGGTGTTGGTGCCGAAGTTTATTACAGGCACGCCCTTCTTGCTGACCCTGTCTATTATCTTTTTCGTGTAGGGCAAGGCGTAGTCCCTGAAATCATCCGGCCCGAGACAGCCGACCCAGCTGTCAAAGAGCTGAACGACCTGGGCGCCTGCGTCTATCTGGGCCTCGAGGTATACGATTATGACCTCGGAGATCTTGTCCATCAGTATCTTCCAGCCCTCGGGGTCCGAGTACATGAGCTTTTTGGTGTTGATGTAGTTCTTCGAGCCCTCGCCCTCGATTATGTAGCTCGCGAGAGTAAAGGGCGAGCCTGAGAAGCCTATGAGCGGCACCTTTCCGTTGAGCTCTTTCCTTA
>CAZDUP010000157.1:0-6255 GCA_964508625.1 uncultured Thermodesulfobacteriota bacterium | reverse complement strand
CTTGTCGTGGCTGAGAAAAGATATAGCTCCTCTTTGGCCCTGGTCATGCCAACATAGCAGAGCCTCCTCTCCTCTTCGAGCTCTTCAGGGTCATCTGCGCTCCTGGAATGCGGGAATATGCCCTCTTCCATGCCAGCGAGGAATACCACCCTGAACTCGAGCCCCTTTGCAGAGTGGAGGGTCATGAGCGTGAGCCTGTCGGAGTTCTCCTCATAGGCATCAAGGTCGCTAATGAGGGCCACATGGTCGAGAAAGTCGGATAGCGTTGAGCCCGGGTTGGCTGTCTCAAAGTCTTTTATGGCTGATATGAGCTCAAAGAGGTTCTCCATCCTCTCAGCCGATTCCTCTGTGTTCTCCTCCTGCCACATCATCATGTAGCCTGAGTCCTCAAGGAGCCTCAAGGATAGCTCATGGATGGGGAGCTTCTCGATGTCAATTGTGAAGCTGTCGTATGCCTCGAGGAACTGCCTTGCCTTTGTCTTCCCCAGAAGGTTTCTGTCCTGCGCCTCGCGGAATGCCTCAAGGAGAGGTATGCTCAACTCGTTGCTTATCGAGAGCACCCTGTCGAGCGTTACCTTGCCAATGCCGCGAGCGGGCCTGTTGATTATCCTCTGGAGGCTGATGGAGTCGTTTGGGTTCGATATTATGCGCAGATACGCGAGCGCGTCCTTTATCTCCATCCTGTCGTAGAAGCGCGTTCCGCCGACGATGGTGTAGGGTATGCCCTCCCGTATGAAGAGCTCCTCAAATACCCTGGACTGTGCGTTGGTCCTGTAGAAAACGGCAGCGTCCCTGTATTTTAATGTCCTGTCGTCGTCCATCCTGGCCTTGAGGCGGGAGAGCACCCGTCTCGCTTCGTCGTACTCGTCCTTTGCCTGCTCATGGACAAGGGGGTGGCCGTTGCGGTTCTCTGTCCAGAGGGTCTTTTCCATGCGCCGTTCATTGCGCACGATTACAGAGTTGGCGGCAGAGAGGATGTTCCTGGTCGAGCGGTAGTTCTGTTCAAGGCGAAGGACCGTGGCGTCAGGGTAGTCCTTCTCAAAGTCGAGTATGTTGGCGATGTCCGCGCCGCGCCATGCGTAGATCGACTGGTCAGGGTCGCCGACAGCAAGGAGGTTCCTCGAGCCTGAGGCAAGCATGCCGGTGAGCATGTACTGCGCCTTGTTTGTGTCCTGGTACTCGTCAACGAGTATATACTGGAAGCGGTTCTTGTAGGCGTCGAATATGTGCGGGTGCGCTCGCATGAGGTTTATGGGCTCGCAGATCAGGTCGCCGAAATCAAGGCAGCCCATCTCTCTAAGTTTTTTCTGGTAGAGGCCGTAGACCTTTGCGACCCGTTCTGAAAAGAAGTCGTTTACGTGCCTGGCGTAGGCCGCAGGGCCGATGTTCTCGTTCTTTGCCTGGTTTATGCGGCCCAGCACCGCCTTTGGCGCAAGCACCTTGTCGCTTATGTTGAGCTCGCTCAAGACCTGCTTTATCAGGGAGAGCTGGTCGTCGTCGTTGTAGACCGTGAGGTCGCCTTTCAAGCCTGTTGCCTTCGATTCCCTCCGCAATATCCTCAGACCCAACGAATGGAAGGTGCCGAGCCAGACCGACTTCGCGTTCTCGCCTATGATGGAATATAGCCTCTCCCGCATCTCTCCGGCTGCCTTGTTGGTGAAGGTCACGGCAAGGATGCTCTCGGGCGTGATGCCGTTCTTGAGGACGAGATGGGCTATGCGCGAGGTGAGGACGCGGGTCTTGCCGCTGCCCGCTCCCGCAAGTATGAGGAGCGGCCCGTCGCCGAATGTCACGGCCTCGTGCTGCGTTGGGTTAAGGGATTTTAGATAGGGCATCGGGTTTTATTTGTGGCTGCCTCTAAAAATTGTTATTTTTCCTGATCTCTGTGTCAGGGCGAAAATAAAAATGCTCACATATACACTACATATGCTGCGCTTTTTATTTCCACCCTTCCTTGACCTCAGAAAAAATTCCTGATTTTTAGAAGTAGGCCCGCAATATTCGTTTTACGTAATTTGATTGTAAACGGTCTCTGCCGTCCGGATGGGCGGCAGAGAATTTTTTTGTTTTTTTTATGGTACTTCCAACTTATAATCTATCATTACGCACGAATAACATTCCTGGATGGATAGATGAGCGAAAAGACGCTGGATAAGGCCTACGACCCTGCTGCTGTCGAGGGGCGCTGGGCAGAGTACTGGATAAAAGAGAGGCTCTCGACGCCTGACGTCGATTCAAAAAAACCCGCCTTCTCGATGGTAATACCCCCGCCGAATATCACCGGCGCCCTCCACCTCGGACACGCACTTAACTCCACGCTTCAGGACATACTCGCCAGGACCAGGCGCATGCAGGGCTACAACGTCCTCTGGCTTCCCGGCATAGACCACGCTGGCATAGCAACGCAGAACGTCGTTGAAAAGCAGCTCGCTGCCGAGGGCAAGGACAGGCACAGCCTCGGAAGAGAGGCCTTAATCGAGCGCGTCTGGAAATGGAAGGACGAATCAGGCGGCACGATAATAGGGCAGTTGAAGAGGCTCGGCGCCTCATGCGACTGGACGCGCCAGCGCTTCACGATGGACGAGGGGCTCTCCAGGGCCGTGCGCGAGGTCTTCACCAGGCTCTACAGCGAAGGGCTCATATACCAGGGCGACTACATCATAAACTGGTGCCCGAGGTGCCACACGGCCCTTTCAGACCTCGAGGTCGAGTTCAACGATACAGAGGGCAGCCTCTGGTACATTGAGTATCCGCTTTCAGAGCCGGTCAAGGACTTGAAGTCACTTACGGTTGCGACCACGCGGCCAGAGACCATGCTTGGCGACACGGCTGTAGCCGTAAACCCGGAGGACGAGAGGTACAGGGGGCTAATAGGCAAAAAGATCAGGCTCCCCTTTGTGGAGCGAGAGATACCCGTAATAGGCGACGATTCCGTCTCCATCGAGTTCGGCACTGGCGCGGTGAAGATAACCCCTGCGCACGACTTCAACGACTTCGAGGTCGGCAGGAGGCACGATCTCCCGTCCATAAAGATAATGGACGAGAGCGGCCGCATGAACGCGAACGCAGGCCCGTTCAAGGGACTCGACAGGTTCGAGGCGAGAAAGAAGGTCGTCGCTGGCCTTGAAGAGAAGGGCCTTCTCCAGAAGATAGACAAGCACAAATTGATGCTCGGCGGCTGCTACCGCTGTTCGACGGTGGTCGAGCCGACGCTCTCAAAGCAGTGGTTCGTGAAGGTCGCGCCCTTGGCAGGGCCAGCGATAAAGGCGGTCGAGGACGGCTCCACTCGGTTCGTACCAAAGAACTGGGAGAACCTCTACTTCGACTGGATGAGGAACATCCGCGACTGGTGCATCTCGCGCCAGATATGGTGGGGGCACAGGATACCTGCATGGCATTGCAAGGACTGCAAGGGAGTGACGGTCGCCTCAATTGACCCGGACAAATGCTCCAAATGCGGCGGTAAAAATATCGAGCAGGACCCTGACGTTCTCGATACATGGTTCTCTTCGGCGCTCTGGCCCTTTTCCACGCTCGGCTGGCCTGACAGGACAAAGGAGCTTGAAAGGTACTATCCCACCTCGGTCCTCTCCACGAGCTTCGACATCATTTTCTTCTGGGTGGCGAGGATGATGATGATGGGGTTGAAGTTCATGGAAGACGTGCCCTTCAAGGACGTATACATCCACGCGCTCATAAGGGACGCCAAGGGGCAGAAGATGAGCAAGAGCAAGGGGAACGTCATAGACCCCCTTGTCATGATGGAGAAGTTCGGCACAGACGCATTCAGGTTCACGCTCGCCATACTCGCGGCGCAGGGCAGGGACATAAGGCTCGCAGAGGAGCGCATCGCAGGGTACAGGAACTTCTGCAACAAGATATGGAACGTGGCCCGGTTCACGCTCATGAACCTCGAAGGGTTCGAGGAAGGCCTCAATGAACCGGGCTTCAACATGGCAGACAGGTGGATCTGGCAGAAGAGGAACGAGTGCATCAGGGAGGTCAACGCCGCCATAGACGGCTACCGCTTCGACGAGGCGGCGAGGGTGCTCTACAGGTTCGTATGGCACGAGCTATGCGACTGGTACGTTGAGCTTGTAAAGCTGGACCTGCGCGGAGAGCACGGCCCTGAGAGAAAACTCACGGCCCAGCAGGTGCTCGTGACCGTGATGCGCGACACCATGAAGCTCCTGCACCCGTTCATGCCCTTCATAACCGAGGAGATAGCGGAAAAGCTTCCCGGACATGAGGGCAGCCTCATGGTAAGCGAGTTTCCTAAGGAAGGGGCAGCCTACACAGAGGACGCGGGCCGCATGGAGGACGTGATGGACGTCATAAGGGCTGTGCGCAACATAAGGACAGACATGAACGTCGCGCCTTCTGCATTTACAGACTGCATATGTTACACGGCTGACGCGGGACTCCGCGCCATACTCACGGTTAGCGAAGAGTATATAAAGACCCTAGCCCGCATAAAGGGGCTTGTCATCGCGGAGACCGGCGATAGGCCAAAGGACGCCGTATCTGCCCTTGCCGGAGGCGGCGAGCAGAAGAAGGTCGAGGTCTTCGTGCCATTGGGCGGCCTCGTGGACTTTGACGTGGAGGAGAAGAGGCTCGTAAAGGATCTCGAGAAATCCGAGGCAGAGCGCGCAGGGGTAGCGAAAAAGCTCTCCAATAAGGAGTTCACGGACAAGGCCCCTCCTGAGGTGGTCGAGAAGGACAGGGCAAGGCTTAAGGCATTGGACGAAAAAATTGCCAAGCTCAACGCCGGGCTTTCACGCATAAGGAGCATAAGGCCTTGAGGAGACCAAAGGCAGAGCGCGGGCTTCTTGAATACGCGGAGCTCCTCGTCAGGGCCGCCCTTGCAGAGGACATCGGCTCAGGCGACATAACGACCAATGCCATAGTCAGGAAGAATGAAAGGGGCGGCGCCGAGTTCATCGCAAAAGAGGGCATGATAGTCGCCGGGCTCTTCATCCCGGAGATGGTCTTTGCCATGCTCGACAGAAAGGCTCTGTTCAAGGCAAAGGTCAAGGAAGGCGGCAGAGCGAAAAAAGGCCAGGTCATCGCAACGGTGCAGGGGTCTTTGGCGGCCCTCCTTACTGGCGAGCGGGTCGCGCTCAATTTCCTGCAAAGGCTCTCCGGCATAGCGACGAAGACGCATGAGTTCGCTGGCAGGATAAAGAATACGAAAGTAAAGCTCCTCGATACGAGGAAGACCACGCCCTGCATGAGGGCCCTTGAGAAATACGCCGTTATGGCCGGAGGCGGCACCAACCACAGGTTCGGCCTTTTCGACCTCGTGATGATAAAGGACAACCACATTAAGGCCGCTGGCTCCGTCACGGCCGCGATTATGGCGGTCAAGAAGAAGTACAGGGACGCGGTGCCTATAGAGGTCGAGGTCACGGACCTTGATGAATTGAAAGAGGCCCTTGCCTCTGGCGCCGACATAATCATGCTCGACAACATGGGCATACCGATGATAAGGAAGGCAGCTAAGCTCATCAACGGGGCGGCCTTCATAGAGGTCTCAGGCAACATAAATATCGACAACATCGGCTCTGTAGCGAAGGAGGGCGTCGATTTTATCTCTGTCGGCGCGCTCACGCACTCTGCGCGCGCCGTGGACATAAGCATGGAAGTGGTATCGCTATGCGGGAAAAGGAAACAGAAGTCGAGATAATTAGGCTCTTAAAGGCCGGGGCTGGTTTCACCTCGGGCCAGCGCCTCTCTTCTGCGCTCGGCATCTCCAGGGCGGCGATATGGAAGCACGTCGAATCGCTCCGCAAGCTCGGCTACAGGATAGAGGCGAGCCCGTCAAAGGGCTACAGGCTCATGGGGCCCGGGCCGTTCAACGGGGTGGAGGTATCTGCCGCCCTTGAAACGGAGTTCGTGGGCAAAGAAATACGCTTCTTCGACGAGACAGGCTCGACGAACGTAAAGGCCTTTGAGCTCGCAAGGGCAGGCGCGCCGGAAGGCACTGTTGTCATCGCAGAGAGCCAGACAGGGGGAAAGGGCAGGATAGGCAGGAGGTGGGAGTCCCCGGCAGGGGTGAATATATACCTCTCTGTCATCCTGAGGCCGCCTGTTGCCCCGCAGAACGCCCAGGGCCTCACCTTTCTTGCGGCTGTTGCGACTGCCGAGGCAATAGCAGCCTTCAGCCCAGTAAGGCCCGTGGTCAAGTGGCCTAATGACGTTCTCATAGACGGCAGGAAAGCGGCGGGCATACTCCTTGAGATGGACTCAGAGCCT
>CAZDUP010000156.1:0-6270 GCA_964508625.1 uncultured Thermodesulfobacteriota bacterium | reverse complement strand
GCCCCTGCCGTACTTGGCCATGAAGTTCACGGCCTCGGGCGTGCACATCTCGGCAGCCATGCAGAGGTCGCCCTCGTTCTCCCTGTCCTCGTCGTCGACAAGGATGACTATCCTGCCTTCCCTGATCTGCCTGAGGGCCTCTTCTATCCTCTTTATCGACATCTCACTGACCCTTTCCGGAAAATCCGTGCTCTGATAAAAAGTCTTCAGTAATGCGGCTGTCTTTTTTTGCAAAGAACCTCTCTACATACTTTCCAAGTATGTCTGTTTCTATGTTTACACGAGAACCCTCCTTTTTTGAGAGGAGGTTCGTGTTCTTCAACGTGTGCGGTATTACAGCTATCTTTACGAAGTCAGCCCCGAGGTCAGCTACCGTGAGGCTAATGCCGTCTATTGCAATCGAGCCCTTCTTCACTATCTGCGTCATGAGCCCTGCCGGGACCGAGACCGTAAGCTCGACGTTCTCGCCATTTTTGACGATGGACTTTATCGTGCCGATGGCGTCTACATGGCCTGAGACCATGTGCCCGCCAAGCGGCTTCGAGAGCGTCAAAGCGAGCTCGACGTTGACCCTGCTGCCCGGCGCGAGCGAGCCGAGGGTCGTTACATTCAATGTCTCGCCGCTTACATCGGCAGTGAAGGCGCTTCCATTTATTGCGGTTGCCGTAAGGCAGGCCCCGTCTATTGCTATGGAATCCCCTGTTCTTACATTTGAGGGAAGAAGGGCTGACTCAACAGTTATTTTAGCAAAAGCTCCTTTTTTTTCAATATGTTTTACTGTCCCGACGTCCTCTATGATGCCTGTGAACATGGGTCATCTCCCTTTATGAGGATAGACTTCCACCGCCATGCCAAAATCCACTGGCCAGGCCGCTAGGCGGTAAAGCGCAGGCGCCTGTCCAAGGCCTTTTACCCCCAGGCCAGCCACTGATGGCAGGCCGTCCCCGCCTATAAGTATAGGGCCGTAGAAGAAGATGTACTTATCCACCAGCCCAGCCTTTATGAGAGAGGCGGCCAAAATGCCGCCCCCCTCGACAAGGACGCTCGTCATCTCCCTTTTACCGAGCTCCTTCATAACAGCCTTCAAGGAGAGGCCCTCCCTGGAGATTGGCACCCTTACGACCTCTGCGCCGAGGGAAGCGGCCTTTGCCATCTTTTTCGCGGGTGCCCTAGGCCCGGTGAATATGATGAGCCTTGCCCTGCCCTCTTTTACACCTTTATATACCTTTGATGAAGTGGGCGTCGATAGCGAGCTGTCGAGAATAACTCTTGCCGGGTCCCTTCCCTTTACGAGCCTGACGCTCAATTCCGGGTCGTCTTCAAGGAGCGTGCCGCTGCCGACCATGACCGCGTCGTTCATCGCACGCAGCCTGTGGACCTCTTTCCTGGCCCCCTCCCCTGTTATCCATTTCGACTTCCCTGTCTTAGTAGCTATCCTGCCGTCGAGAGACATGGCGAGCTTCAATGTTAAAAACGGGGTCTTCCTGCGGATATAGACGTTATAGGCCTCGTTCAGCCGGGCGCATTCATCGGCCAGCACGCCTGTGGTCACATGGATGCCTGCCCTTCGGAGCGCAGCCACACCCTTGCCGGAAACAAGCGGGTTTGGGTCGAGCGTGCCTACGACGACCTTTTTGATCTTAGAGTTTATGATGGAATCAGTGCACGGGGGAGTCCTGCCGAAGTGGCAGCAGGGCTCGAGCGTCACATATAATGTCGCGCCCCTCAAGTTACCGGCGCCTGAGAGCGCCTCTATCTCGGCATGAGGAGAGCCCGCGCGCCTGTGATAGCCCGATGATATTATCCGTTTGCCCCGGACTATTACAGAGCCCACGGCAGGGTTCGGGCTTGTCCTGCCGAGCCCTTTCCCGGCAAGCTCCAATGCCGCGTGCATGAACTCTTCGTGCGGCATTCTAAGTCCTCTTCTTTACCTCAAGGAGGTCCTTCAGCTCGTTCATGAACTCCTTTATGTCCCTGAACTCCCTGTAGACCGAGGCGAACCTCACGTACGCGACCTCATCGAGGCCCTTTATCTCTTCCATCACGGCCTCGCCCAAAGAAGAGCTCGGTATCTCCCGCTCGCCAGAGTCTATGAACCTGGTCTCGAGCCTCGCGACAGCCTTTTCGATGTCGTCGAGCGCTACGGGCCTTTTCTCGCAGGCCTTCATGATGCCGTTTAATATCTTCATCCTGTCAAAGGTCTCACGCCTCCCGTCCTTTTTGATGACGAGCGGGAGCGCCTCCTCGACCCTCTCATAGGTGGTGAAGCGCTTACTACAGCTCAGGCACTCCCTTCTCCTCCGGGTCGTGCTGCCGTCCTGCGAGAGCCTGGAATCTATGACCTTGTCCTCAAGGTAACTGCAAAATGGGCATTTCATAAGGGAAAATATTATCAGAAGCGGGCTGGTAATGACAAGCGGTAATTGAGTCCGGGGGGCGAAGGCGAAAAAAAAGCCCCCGGTTTTGCCGGGGGCTCATCCTTCTCAGAAGGGGTTTCTGCCGGGATTACTTCGCGCCGAGGACAGCGTCCTTGCAGGCCTTCGCGACCCTGAACTTCACGACCCTCTTGGCCGGTATCTTTATCTCAGCGCCGGTCTGGGGGTTCCTGCCGACCCTCGCCTTCCTCTTTACGAGCACAAGCTTGCCGATGCCGGGTATCGTGAAGGAGTTCTTGGCCTCCTTGTAAGAGAGCTGCGCGAGGGTGTTTATCATCTCGGCGGCGGTCTTCTTGGTTACACCGGTCTTCTTTGCGATCGAATCAGCAACCTGTGACTTGGTTAACGGCTTTCCCATCTGAACCTCCTCTTTTGTTTTGGAAGATTTAAAACCAGCGCACATCGATTGCAGCGTGGCAATTCTCATGTGTGGTTTAGTTATTCATACAATTTTTTTTATTTCAATGCAAGCTAAAAAAATAAAAAGTGTCACTTCGACCGCTGATGATGCGGCTGCGGATGGCATCATAAAAATGTAAATTTAAGATTGACATGAAATTACGGGAGTGATAATAATATATATCCGTCTCCGGACGGCAGAAGTTTTCCGGGGCAGTAGCTCAGTTGGGAGAGCGCAAGGCTGGCAGTCTTGAGGTCAGGGGTTCGATCCCCCTCTGCTCCACCAGAAAAATCAAAGGGCCAGGCAATCAGCCTGGCCCTTTTTCATTTCAAACCCGTTCATATCCTGCTTGAATCAAACTCAGACAGGCTTCCCGTTCATAAGGCCGAGCGCCCTGATTATAACGGAGACCGCTGACCTGAAGAAAACGGCCGCTATCACGAGGCCTACCAAGATGTCCGGCCAGCCTGTGCTCGTAAGCCACACGCCTGCTCCTGCCGCGAGGACCGATACGTTGGCGATGATGTCGTTTCTTGAGCAGAGCCAGACAGAGTGCATGTTTATGTCATCTGACCTGTGCCTCCAGAGGAGGCCGAGGCAAAGCGCGTTCATGGCGAGGGCAAGAAGTCCTATCCACCCTATGATGGATGCTGACGGCAGCGCCGGGTAGAGGACCTTATAGAAAACCTCTCCCAATACAAACAGGCCGGAGCCAGCCATGATAAGTCCTTTAAGAAGGGCTGACCTCGCCTGCCACATCACTCCCCTGCCGAGGACATAGAGGCTGAAGCCGTAGACAAGGGCATCTCCCAGCATGTCAAGCGAATCGGCCAGGAGCGCCGTAGAGCCTGCGATGATGCCGGCAGCCGCCTCAACAACGAACATGGCGGCGTTTATTGCAAGCACTGCCTTAAGGACAGTTCCCTGCTTCTCCCTTAAAGCCTCCAGCTCACAGGACTTGTCATGGCAGCACTCGCCCATCCGCTCCCCTTTTATTTCCCCATCACGCTCTTTACTATGGTCACGATGTTCTTCCTGAACTCCTCGAGGTCCTGCCCCGTCTCGCGCGGGGTGGTCATGAGGTTGCCCGCAATGACGACGGTCGGCGTGCCCTCGACCCTGTACTCCTTCGCCATCTCCATGCCCTTTTTCACCTCAGCGGCCTTCTCGCCTGCGCGGAGCCTTCTGCTGAAGTCGAATCCGAGCCCTACTTCCGCGGCTATCGATTCAAGGACCTCGACTGACCCTATGTTCCTCTTCTGCACGAACTGGGCGTTGAAGAGGGCCTTTTTCATCTCCTCTCCCTTGCCGGCGTCCACTGCGAGGAAGTATGCCTCGGCAGGCTTTGGCGATGAATCCCCCCAGTTGACAGGGACTATCCTCCACTTGAGCTTCCTGGCGAAGTTGCCCTTTATTACCGGCACCTGCTGCTCGAAGAGATAGCAGCCTCCGCAGAAAAAGCTCATGAACTCGATCGCCTCCACGGTCTTGCCGTCGTACTTGAACTCTTTTCCCTCAACGGCCTTGTATATGCCCTTAATGTCCTGCGCCGCGAACGCGGGCAGCGTGAACGTGGCAGCGAGCAGCACAACGACAGCGAAAAGCATCCTTTTGAGCATCGTCATATCTCCTTAGTGTTTGATCCTTTCATAATATTCCTTTAAGTCGAACTGAGGGCTGTTCTCAGGCGTATGGCACTTGAGGCACAGGCCTTCCGTGGCATCTCCGAGAGGGCGCATGGGCCTGAAGTCCTTCGCGTGTTCCCTGCCCGGCCCGTGGCATGACTCGCATTGCACGTTCGCAAGGCCGGGTGTCGCCTCCCTGCTGACAAAGCCGCCCTCTTCCCTGAAGCCGACCGAATGGCAGACAACGCACTCAGGGTCGCGGGATTTTCCAACCTCTTCGAGCCTTTTGAATGCCGATGAATGCTTTGTAGAGAGCCAGGTATCGTAATGCGGCTGGTGGCATTCCATGCAGCTCTCTGCGCCGAGGTATTGCCCGCCTGCAACGGGCTTTTTCTCCTCTGCCTTTGCAAGCTCTGCTACCTTCCTGTCATATTCGTTGAGTATGCCCCTGACCAATGGGTCATCGGCGACATCTTTGCCAAGCGCCTCCCATTTGTGGCTGTGACTTGTTACCCTGTGATTTTTTCCGAGTTCAAGGGTGAGCACGCCGAGCTTCTCGCCCTTGGGATAGCCTGATATGTATATGGCATTGCCCTTCTTCAATGGCTCCTTTAGCTCCTCGCCCGAGGACGATATCACCACGTCCCAGCCAGGGACGTTCACCTCTGATGCCTTTTTGTCAGTCAAAAGCACGTTGAGCCTGCCCTTCTTGACGGCCTTGGGGTCGAGGCTAAGGTTTACCTGGATTTTCTTTTTCATGATAGCGGCTGACCTCTGCTGGCCCGCCATATCGGATAGCACCCTCACCTTTTTGCCAAGGAGAGGCTTCATGGTCTTTAAAGTGAAGGGCGTGCCCTTCTCAAAAAAGGCTGCCGCGTCATAGCCTATTGCAGCAAAGGACATCATCATGGCCTCTGATTTGAGCCTCCCCTGAGGCGTGTCCACGGCGAGCGCGTTGCCGGCGTCTATAAGGATAACGGGCTTGAGCCTGTCTTTGTTCTGTGAAATATAGGTAGAGAGGCGGGCAAGCCCGCCGGACTGCGTATCCGGCGAGCAGCCGCAGGGCTCAAGCTCTCCCTTGAGGCTGCCCGTATAAAGGATTGTAAGCCTCTCCCCGGCTCCGGCATCCAGAGGCAAAGCCAGAAATGCGAGAAGAAACAGGCAGATGAGACGGAAAAACGTCCTGAAAAAAGGCGTTTCCATCATCATATAATAAGGTTTTTGCCAGTGGGCAGTCAAGACAAAGAGAAAGACAGGACGGGGTGAAAAAGGATTCCCCTCCTTTACGGGAGGGGAACCCTCCTGGCAGGGTGAAAAATATCTCACCCTTGCCATGCCCTCCCGCGTCAAGGGGGGAAGATTCAGGTATCTATCAGCAAAGCTCTTTCGAATCGATCAAGCGCATTCGAGAGCTCGTCCGGCGATGTCGTTCAATGGCAGGACACAGTCTACTGCCCCTGTCTTCACAGCCTCCTTGGGCATGCCGTAGACCACAGATGTGCGCTCGTCCTGGGCGATGTTGAAGGCACCTGCCTCCTTCATCTCGTACATGCCCTTTGCGCCGTCGTCGCCCATGCCAGTGAGTATGACGCCTATGGCGTTCTTTCCGGCGTACATGGCAGCGGAACGGAAGAGCACGTCAACCGAAGGCCTGTGCCTCGATACAAGCGGGCCGTCCTTTATCTCGACATAGTACCTCGCGCCGCTCCTCTTTATGAGCATGTGCCTGTTGCCCGGCGCTATGAGTGCCCTGCCCCTTATTACGGTGTCGTTGTCCTCGGCCTCCTTGACGGAGATGGCGCAGATCGAA
>CAZDUP010000155.1:0-6274 GCA_964508625.1 uncultured Thermodesulfobacteriota bacterium | reverse complement strand
AGCTCTGCACTCTTACTCTATTGACGGCCTGAAATGAAAAAATGCCGTCAATACTGTCCACCGGCATCGGCAGTATCGCGGCATCGTCGCCACAAGATGCGAAGGCCCGTCATGAGCCCTCGAAATTACTTTATGTTAGGTTCATTATACTCTTTAATTAATTGCTGTCAACAGGAAAATTAATTATAATTTAATTTTTTTTGAAGGTCTTTTTTGGAAGAAAATGCGGTGTAAAATCAAGTGGTTGCAATAAAAAAGCCGCCCTGCGTGGCAGGGCGGCTTTGCGTGGCGGTATTATTTCTTTGCCTTGCTGTTGAGGGCGGCCGCCCTGGCCTTGGATTTCTCGCCAAGATACTCGTAGACGTTGACCCTTCTGTTCCATGAATCGACGACATATATGAAGTCCTCGTTGTCCACGGCCATGCCGGCCGGAAGGATGACCTGGCCCCTGCCTGAGCCGTAAGAGCCGAAGGCCATGAGTATCGGCCCTTCCTTCTCGAATATCTGCACATTGTTGAAGGCCGCATCGACGACATATATGTGCCCCTCGCTGTCGAGGCCTACGCCCTTGGGCCTCGCGAACATGCCCGGTATGTCGCCGAACTGGCCGAAGGCCCGTATGAACTTGCCGTCGCCGTCAAATATCTGGAGCCTTCCGTTCATCGTGTCAACGACGAAAAGGTTGCCCTGGTTGTCTACGCCGATGTGCGAGGGGAAGTTGAACTCTCCCTCTTCCTTGCCCCTCTTTCCGATGGTCTTCAGGGGCTTCAATGTCTCAAGGTCGAAGACCCTTATGTCATGAGTATGTGTGTCCGTGACGTAGAGCCTCTTCTTGACGTTGTCAGCGGCGATTCCGGTGGGCTGCTGGAAGGGCTCTGAGGGCTCGAGATATCCCATAAGCGTGCCGCGGGAATCGAGGATGGCGACCTTGTCTACCTGGGAATCGGTAACGAATATCCTGCCGGTGTCGTCGGTCGTTATGCTTATGGGCTTGTAGAATATCTTGGCGCCCATCTGGCCGAGCGTGGTGAACCTGTTGTTCTTGGTGTCGAAGAGGAAGACGTCGGCGCTGGCGGTGTCGGTCACGTACAGGACGCCGTTTTTGTCAACGTGGAGGCCCATCGGCTTTTTCAGTGCCAGGCCGCTGGCAGAACCCAGGATGATCTCCGCGGCTATGCCGCCTTTGGCAAAGTCAGCTTCGCCCCTGTAGGACTTGACGTACTTGATCCTCGGCGTATCCGGAGGCTCGGGCCAGTATACGTCCGGCAGCGGCGGCTTTGCGCAGCCCCAGAGCACTACCGGTATCGCGATGGTCAAAAGAAGCCTCTTAAGAAATCTGCTCATCTTGGTCTTCCCCGTCTGTTTCAAAGGATTTTGCTCCTGTTGGAATCTGAGGGCTATGTGCGGAAGGTCTTTGCTTCCAGAAAAGAATATTACAATGGCGGTTCCGGCAAAGTCAAGACCTCTTTGGCCAAAGGCCACGGAATCCTTTGTTTTTAAGGTTATTTTAACCTTGTTTTTATTTCCATCTCTCCCGTTCGAGCGATTGTCCCTTCAAGACCACGTGGCACCTTACGCAGTTATCCCTCGGCCAGAAGGTGAAGGCTACCTTGCCGTGGCACCTGCCGCACCACTGCCCCTGGAAGATCTCGTCCATGGTAATGGGGTTGGCGCCAGCCTCGGGTATGAATATCTTCGGATGGCAGTTGTTGCAGGAGAGCCAATATGTGTGTATGGAATGCGGGAAGATGACATTGGCCATGAGCGCGACCTTGGCCTCGATGAATATGTTGAGGTTCAGGGGGGGCTCGTCCTCGACCTCCGGGTCTAATGAGGCGCGCGGGTCTATGTAGCCGCCGACAACGGCGGCAGTCCAGTTAACGTTTCCGGATGGGTCCTTGGGCAGGACGTCCAGGGCCTGTATCTCGTGCGTGCCGGTCTTGACCGCTGCCCTCTGCGATACTTCCTTGTAGAACCGTTCGTAGTAATCGTCCGCATTCTCAAAGGTGTCCGCAGGCTTTCTGGGCTGGTCGGGGTTGATCATAATGTCAAAAGACTCTCCGCAGCCGGCCGGGATAATGGCGATTATGGCCAGGAGAAAGAGGGCGAATAGGCGTTGGCTTAAAGGGAGGGGCTTCAATAAGATACCTGTAAATGCTACCGGTTGCGATTTTTACACTTTACCGATTCATTATTCTTTGTACTATACTGCGGGAGAGTTTGTCAAGCTAAGAACGAAACCGGATATCTTTAATATCATTGACAATTCCAGCGCAAAAGGGATAATTAGGGATTATGGGGGATGATAAGGCAATCTGGTCAGTTGGCGGAGGCAAGGGCGGCATAGGCAAAAGCGTTGCTACCGCGAATATAGGGTGCGCCCTTGCGAAGGCCGGCAAGGAGGTCATCCTCGTGGACGCAGACCTTGGCGGGGCGAACCTGCACACCTATTTCGGCGTAAAGTATCCTCCGGCTGGTCTCGACGATTTTCTCAAGGGCCGCATAAATGACCTTGGGAAAGCGGCCGTGCCCACAGAGCTCCCTAACCTGAAGCTCATCTGCGGGGCAGGGGAGTTCCTCGGCATTGCCAACCCTGCGCACTCACAGAAGTTGAAGCTCATGAAGGGCATAAGGGAGCTCTCCGCCGAGTTCATCATCGTTGACCTCGGCGCGGGCTCGTCCTATAACATACTCGATTTTTTCTCGCTCTCCAACGAAGGCATCGTCGTCATTGTGCCTGAGCCCGCCGCTATACAGAACGCGTACATATTCCTCAAGAGCTTTGTCTACAGGAGGCTGCAGAGGCTCTTCGCGTCCAACGCGGAGCTCACTGCGCTCGTGAAAGAAGCGACCGACGTAAGGAGCGCCGGGGCCGTGCGGTCTTTCCAGGACCTGTGCGCCCGGATAGCCGCGCTTGACAAGGGCGCAGCCCTTGCAGCTGAAAAGGAGGTCAGGGGATTCAGGCCAAGGCTCCTCCTTAACATGGCTGCTTCAAAGGAGGACGTGAAGGCAGTCGAGGCGTTCAGGAACGCGGCCAGGACCTTTCTCGGCATGGAGGCGGACTTCCTCGGCACCATATACTCAAGGCTCTCTGTAAAGGCGGCAGCGCGCAAGATGCGCCCGTTCATGCTCGATGAGGCGGCCAGGGACGCGCAGGCAGACATGGCGCCCGTTATCGAGACCCTGCTAAAGAAGAGAGCGGCGCGCATTGCCATGCCTTCAGAGGGCGAGGCGAACGCCGCAGCAAAGGAAGAGGCGGCCCCTGTCGAAAGGGCGCAGGAGAAAAAGTGCCTCGGATACAACGACAACGTGGCGCACGCGGGAACAGTCTTTCACGTGCAGACAGAGGCGCAGGACGGGGCCGGAGGCTTCGTTGAGACCATCATATATCAGGGCGGCAGGATACTCTTTTCAAAGAGGACCATGCTCAAGGACGCGGCTGAAGAGGCCGCGGCAGCCGGGCTCAAGGAGTTCTCGGCAAAGCAGCACAGGGCGGCCATAGCAGCCGTCAAGACCAACCGCATACAGGCGCAGGGCTGACCATCACGCCCTTTTGCGATTCTGGCCGCCTGAGGCGCGCAGTATCCTTATCACCTCTTCGTCTTCCACTTGTTGAAAATCGTAGTAGAGCTGGCTCACGGCAAAAAACAGGTCCGGCACATGCGGGCATATGCATTCCGAGACCTCGTCCATCCGCTCTATCCTCTCGACCGTATCGGCGGGCCCGCCCGGGACCGCAACGACTATCTTCTTTGCGCCGGACGCGTGCGCTGCCTGTATGGCGGAAATCATAGTGGAGCCGGTTGCGAGCCCGTCATCTGTGATGATGACGGTCCTGCCCTTCAACGGCACCTTGGGCTTCACTATCCTGTAGAGATTGAGCCGCTCGCGCATGGCATTGAGGCGCGCCTTCTTCTCCTCTTCTATGTAGCTCTCTTTTATGTGCAGGCTCCGGACAGCGAGGCTGTTGATATAGACCTGCCCCTCTTCGGTGACCGCGCCTATGGCGAGCTCCGGGTTATAGGGCGCGCGTAGCTTGCCGGCGAGTATCACGTCGAGTTCGGCCTTGAGAAGAGACGCGACCTCTGCCGCGACAACGACCCCGCCCCTCGGGAGCCCGACAACGACCGGGTCCTCGTGCTCGTATTTCCTGAGCCTTTCTGCAAGCGCCCTGCCAGCTTCGGTCCTGTCGGTATAAGGGGTAAACCTGTCCATAATCGCTCCAAAAATCCGGGATTGGCGCCTCACTAAATCTTATCTTTTAACGGGTTTTTGTCAAGAAAGAGCGGAAAGGCCGGAAGGCTTATTCGCCTGCCTCTGCTGCCCGCACCGCGCGGCTGCCAAAGAGCCCGCGCCACTTGATGACAGAGTCAGCGACCGCGATGACCGCGAGTGCGGCCATTACTGCCACGAGCATGGAGTCAAGGCGGAAGGTGAAGGCCTGGGCAGGTGTAGCGGCAGTTGCGGCCTTTGCGGTAAAGACCCAAAAGAGCTTCCATGCGGCGACTATCGTCATCACCACCATGAAGGACATTGGCACGAGCGTTATCCACACGTACCTTACCTTGCCCATCTTAAGGAGTATGGTCGTGCCGACGCAAAGGGCAAGTGCGGCGAGGAGCTGGTTTGCCACGCCGAAC
Source organism: uncultured Thermodesulfobacteriota bacterium (assembly GCA_964508625.1). GTDB lineage: Bacteria > Desulfobacterota > GWC2-55-46 > GWC2-55-46 > GWC2-55-46 > UBA5799. The sequence continues at coordinate 1,634 of CAZDUP010000155.1, read as the reverse complement.
ATGGGCCATATGGTTGAAACGCTCCCCGAGCTTATGAGATAGCCCCACGAGGCCACGACAATGGCGCTTGTTATGACAACACCCGGCATCCAGTTCGTCTGTCCCACGGGCTTCCAGAAGTGGGAGCCGAACTCCTGCAATATGAAGCGGGCGACCCTGGTGCCTGCATCGACAGTCGTGAGTATGAAGAGCGCTTCGAACATGAGCGCGAAGTTGTACCAGTAGGGCATGAGCCCTTTCATGCCTGGCAGGGCGCTGAATATGTAGGCCATGCCCACGGCAAGCGAGACGGCGCCGCCCGGCCTGCCGGAGACATCGACTCCGACAGTGGCAGAGAGCTCGGATATCTTCTCAGGCGCAAAGCCCAGGGCAGCGAGGGCGTCTGCCGGGAGCGTCGTATTGATAGCGAAGTAGTCGCCGGGGATGAGGACGGTCGCGGCTATTATCGCGATGACCGCGACAAAGCCCTCGCAGAGCATCGCGCCAAAGCCGATTGGCCGTATGTCGCTTTCGCGCTCTATCATCTTGGGGGTCGTGCCAGATGATATGAGCGAATGGAATCCGGATATCGCGCCGCAGGCTATGGTTATGAACATGAACGGGAATAGGGTGCCGGGTATGATGGGGCCGCCGCCGTCAACAAAGCTCGTGACAGCAGGCATCTTTATCTCAGGCGCGAGGAATATGACGCCTGCCGCGAGTATGAGGACCGTGCCTATCTTCATATACGTCGAGAGGTAATCCCTTGGCGCGAGCAGGAGCCATACCGGGAGGACAGAGGCTAAAAAGCCGTATATGGCGAGCGCCCAGATGATGAAGTCTCTATCGTGGCTGAAGAAGGGCTCGAGGAAGCTGCCCTGTATGTACCTGCCGCCCAGCACGGCGGCCAGGAGGAGGGCAACGCCTATGACGCTTACCTCCGCGACTTTGCCGGGACGCAGCTTGTAGAGGTATACGCCCATGAGGATGGCAATGGGTATGGTCGCGAATATGGTGAATGTCCCCCACGGGCTCTTGTAAAGGGCGTTGACGACAGCGAGGCCCAGGCCCGCGAGCGCGACTATTATTATGAAGAGTATCGCGAGGGCTGCTGTGACTCCGGCCACGGGGCCGACCTCGTTCCTTGCCATCTGCGCAAGCGAGCAGCCGTTCCTCCTCACCGACGCAAATAGTATGACCATGTCATGCACAGCGCCGCCAAAGGCCGCGCCTATGAGTATCCAGAGAAAGCCCGGCAGATAGCCGAACTGTGCGGCGAGCACCGGGCCAATGAGTGGGCCTGCGCCTGCAATGGCCGCGAAGTGGTGGCCGAAGAGGACGAGCGTGTGCGTCGGGTGATAGTCCTTGCCGTCATTAAGCCTTATTGCAGGGGTGGTCTTCCTGTCGTCGAGCGCGAGTATCTTGGCAGCGATGAAAGACCCATAGAGGCGGTAGACGATGACGAAGAAGCAGGCCGAGGCCACGACGAGCCAGAGGGCGTTGACGCTCTCAGAGGGGTTTATTATGCGCGTCACCACGCCGAAAGAGACGGCAAAGGCGAGCGCGAGTACGCCGATTATGAGGGTAGAGGGCTTCATAGTATGTATTCAGGATGCGGGAGTTATTTTAAGGGATGTGGGCGGGGGGTGTCAAGA
>CAZDUP010000154.1:969-6318 GCA_964508625.1 uncultured Thermodesulfobacteriota bacterium | reverse complement strand
CTGATATGCGGAGGATAGCGTCCTTCCTGGTTATGAGCTTTTCCTTCACCAGGTCGACCGCTATCTTGAATGCGGCCATTGGCGAGCGCTTGCCGTTCCTCGTCTGGAGGATGTAGAGCTTGCCCTCCTCGATGGTGAACTCGATGTCCTGCATGTCCTTGTAATGGCGCTCGAGCTTTTTCCTTACATCGAGGAGTTCTTTATAGACCTTGGGCATCTGGCGGCCGAGGTCTGAAAGGTGTATGGGCGTCCTTATGCCAGCTACGACGTCCTCTCCCTGGGCGTTCATGAGGAGGTCGCCGTAAAACTCGTTCTCTCCGGTATTGGGGTCCCTCGTGAAGCAGACGCCTGTGCCCGAATCGTCGCCCATGTTGCCGAATACCATCTGGACGATGTTTACGCCGGTGCCTAAAAGGCCGGTTATCTTCTCGACTCTTCTGTAGGTCACGGCCTTCTCAGCCATCCATGAGCCTATGACAGCGTCTATCGCGCCCTGGAGCTGCTCCATCGAGTCCTGCGGGAAGGGCTTTTTGGTGTGCTCCTCGTAGACCTTCTTGAGCCGTGGTATTAGGAGCTCCAGCTCCTGCTCGTTCACGTCGGTGTCCGTCACCTTGCGCGATCTCGGTATGTTGAGCCTGAGCCTGGTAGTCCTCTCCTTTATGTCGTCGAACTCGTCATCAAACCTGTGGCGGGGCACTCCCATCGCGGTAGAGCCGTACATGGTTATGAAGCGCCTGTAGGCGTCGAGGGCAAAGCGCCTGTTGCTGGTCTTCTTTGCAAGGCCCTCGACAGAGGCGTCGTTGAGGCCGAGGTTCAGTATCGTCTCCATCATGCCCGGCATTGAGCGCGCCGCGCCAGAGCGCACAGAGACCAGGAGCGGGTCTTCGGGGTCTCCGAGCCTCTTGCCCACGAGCTTCTCGAGCTTCTTAAGGTTCTTCTCAAGCTCTACATGAAAGCCCTGGGGGTATTTCCTGTTGTTTTTATAGAAGAAGTCGCAGACCTCGGTGGTGATTGTGTAGCCCGCGGGCACTGGCAGCCCGATATTCGTCATCTCGGCAAGGCCAGCGCCCTTGCCTCCAAGGAGATCCTTCATGTTCCCCTTGCCTTCGGCCTTGCCGCCTCCGAAGAAGTAGAGATACTTTTTGGCCATAAAAATGTCCTCCGGGTATATATCGAAAAAGATGGTAAGTCAAAAGGGCAGGGGACCCGTCAGCAGGCTCAGTCGGGTCCCGGACTTAAAAAACAGAAGATTAGCAAAAATGAGCATGGTTGTCACTCAAAAAACCATCCCTTGGCAGGGCTCAAAACCCGGGCCGGACCGTAGGGGCCAGGGCGGGAACAGGGCTCATTAACTCCTTGACACACTCTCCAGAGCTTCGATATGATAAAAAATTGTACCGAACCATTATACAGCAAATTTGGAGCCTTGCACGGGCCCCTGGGGTTCCATGCCTGGCTGAAAAATGTTATAATATTGTGTTTTAATTGAATTTTTAGAGTTTCTTAAGAGAGGTAAGATGGCACAGGAACAGATACCGGTATATATCGAAGATGAAATGAAAAAGTCCTATCTGGACTACGCCATGTCCGTAATCGTGGGCAGGGCGTTGCCGGATGTAAGGGACGGGCTCAAGCCGGTGCACAGAAGGATACTCTTCGCCATGCACGAGATGGGCGTGGAGTGGAACAAACCCTACAAGAAGTCAGCCCGCGTGGTCGGAGACGTCATAGGTAAATACCACCCGCACGGCGATTCTGCCGTCTACGATGCCATCACCAGGATGGTCCAGGACTTTTCGCTCAGGTACCCGCTAATAGACGGACAGGGCAACTTCGGCTCCATTGACGGCGACCCGCCGGCAGCCATGAGGTACACGGAAGTCAGGATGGCCAAGCTCGCCAGCGAGCTTCTTAAGGACATCGACAAGGACACCGTCGACTTCCAGCCCAACTACGACGAATCGATGCAGGAGCCTCAAGTCCTTCCGGCAGCCTTCCCGTCTCTGCTCGTCAACGGCTCATCGGGCATCGCGGTCGGCATGGCAACGAACATGCCGCCCCATAACCTAACCGAGATAATCGACGCCCTCATACATGTCATAAACAAGCCCGAGGCAACGGCAAAGGATCTCCTGAAGCTCGTGCCCGGCCCGGACTTCCCCACAGGCGGCTTCATAAACGGCAGGAAAGGCATCAAGGACGCCTATGAGACCGGCAGGGGCGTGCTGCAGCTCCGCGCAAAGGCCTCTATAGAGAAGAACCCGAGGACGAACCGCCAGGCCATTGTCATAACCGAGATACCCTACATGGTCAACAAGGCCAAGCTCATCGAGAGCATCGCCGATCTTGTGCGCGACAAGAAGATAGAGGGCATTTCCGACGTAAGGGACGAGTCTGACAGAGAGGGAATGAGGGTAGTGGTCGAGCTCAAGAGGGACGAGGTGGCAGAGGTCATCCTCAATAACCTCTACCTCCATACACAGATGAAGACCTCCTTCGGCATAATCAACCTCGCCATCGTGGACGGCCAGCCCAGGGTGCTGCCGCTTGCACAGCTCCTGAAGGAGTTCGTCAAGTTCAGGAAAGAGGTCGTTGCGAGGAGGACCGCATTCGACCTGCAGAAGGCGCGCGACCGGGCCCATATTTTAGAGGGCCTGAAGATCGCCATAGATAACATCGACGCCGTCATAAAACTCATCCGCGCGTCAAAGGGCCCGCAGGAGGCGAAGGCGGGCCTGATGAAGAACTTCAAGCTCTCCGAGATACAGGCCCAGGCAATACTCGATATGCGCCTCCAGAGGCTCACCGCGTTAGAGCGCGACAAGATAATCGAGGAGTACAGGGAAGTGTTGAAGCTCATCGCGCACCTCGAAGAGATACTCGCGAGCGAGAAGCTCCTGATGGGCGTTGTCGTGGATGAACTCAAGGAGATAAAGGCCAAGTTCGGAGACGAGAGAAGGACGCAGATAGTAGACGAGGCAGGGGAGATAACCCTGGAGGACATAATTGCCGAAGAGGACATGGTGGTCACCATCACCAGCAACGGCTACATAAAGAGGAATCCCACGAGCCTGTTTAAAATTCAGAAGAGGGGCGGCAAGGGCAAGACAGGCATGACGACGAAGGAAGAGGATTTTGTATCAGACCTCTTCATAGCCTCCACCCACAGCTACATCCTCTTCTTCACTGACAAGGGCAAAGCCTATTCGCTCAAGGTCTACGACATCCCGCAGGCCGGAAGGGCGGCGAAGGGCAAGGCCATAGTAAATATCCTGAACGTCGCGCCCGACGAGCACATCACCACATTCCTCCCTGTGCGCGAATTCAAGGAGGGCAGCTTCATAACGATGGCGACCGCCCAGGGCGTCATCAAGAAGTCCGACCTCATGAGCTTCTCGCATATCCGCTCAGGCGGCCTCATTGCCGTGAACCTCGACGAGGGCGACAGCCTCATCTCGGCCCGCCTCACTGACGGCAAGATGGACCTTTTCCTCGGCACGCACATGGGCCAGGCAATAAGGTTCCCTGAGGAAGAGGTGAGGGAGATGGGGCGCATCGCAAGGGGCGTGCGCGCCATAAAGCTCGCTGAAGGCGACCGGGTGGTCTCGATGGAGACGGTCGAGGAGAACGCGACAGTGCTTACGGTAACGGAGCACGGATACGGAAAGAGGACCGAGTTCGCCGAGTACAGGGGGCAGGGCAGGGGCGGGTCCGGCCTCATAAACATCAAGATAACCGAGAAGAACGGGCCTGTCGCGGGCATAGTCAAGGTCAGGGACTCTGACGAGCTCATGATATCGACCAGCACCGGCAAGATAATCAGGATAGCCATGAAGGGCGTGACAGTCATCGGCAGGAACACGCAGGGCGTGAAGCTCATGGATATCGCGCAGGACGAGACGATTACAGGAATAGCCCCCATAGCGGAAAAAGAGGACGAGGGCGAAGCGGAAGAATAATATCTCCGCTTTAAGCTGGATATGAAATGCCCCCTCTTTGGAAAAAGAGGGGGCATTTTGTCAATCGGGAAGAGAGGGGACGATGTCTTCATACACCGTATTGGGCGCTGGCAGTTGGGGTACGACACTTGCCCAGGTGCTTGCATTGAAGGGTAGCTCTGTGAGGCTCTGGGCAAGGGAGCCGGAGGTAGTGGAGTCCATCTCCCGGGACCGGGAGAACAGCCTCTTTCTACCCGGCGTCAGGCTCTCTGAGAAGATAAGCCCCTTCAACGGCCTGAAAGAAGCCGTCGAAGGGGCTGAGTTCATTGTAAGCGTTGTCCCCTCGCACGGCTTGAGGGATGTGCTCTCAGAGGCAAGGGAGCACATAAGGCAGGGCGCGATTATAGTGAGCGCCACAAAGGGCATCGAGGAGAAGGGCCTTTTGACCCCGAGCGGCATAATAAAAGAGGCGCTCTCAGGAAAGGACGTATCCATAGTGGCCCTCTCCGGGCCGTCATTCGCAGCCGAGGTCAGCAAAATGCTCCCGACAGCGCTCTCGGCAGCCTCGGATTCTTCCAGTGCGGCCATAAGGGTGCAGGAGGCCTTCTCGACCGGTTATTTCAGGGTATATACGAACAGCGACGTCATAGGCGTGGAACTCGGCGGCGCATTGAAGAACATCATGGCAATAGCCTCTGGCATCTCCGACGGGCTCGGGCTCGGTCATAACGCGAGGGCAGCCCTCATCACAAGGGGCCTAGCCGAGATGTCGAGGCTCGGCGTTAAGATGGGCGCGCAGGCAGCTACGTTCGCCGGCCTTTCCGGTCTCGGCGACCTGGTGCTGACCTGCACCGGGCCGTTGAGCAGGAACTATACTGTTGGAAAGTCGCTGGGCAGCGGAAAAAGCCTTTCCGAGGCGACCGGCGGCATGAAGGCCGTTGCCGAGGGCGTGAAGACATGCAAGGGCGCGCGCGCCCTTGCGCGTTCACAGGGCATGGAGATGCCCATCACCGAGGCGGTCTATGAGGTACTCTATGACGGCAAGCAGCCCAAGGAGGCAGTGCTTGACCTCATGAACCGGGACCTCAAGGGCGAGTAGGCAATTAAGCGCAACCCCCACGCAAAAGAGCATTTTTCCCTACCTTCCAGTGCCAAAAAAAGCTAAAATAATCCCGCATTCCGTCCGATAAAGACAGATAACCGGAAAATCGAGTAGAAATCGCGGCATGCCAGAAGCACCCGTGTTTGTTGACGTTCGAGCAGGTATATTCAGCTCTCCAGAGGCCGTACAGCTTAGATGCTCAAGAGAAGCCTACATTCCAGGATACTCGTCCTCATAGTCGGGCTCATCACCGTCGGCGTAATAATATCCATATTCTGGGAGGTCAGGCACAAGAAGCAGGAGCTCCTC
>CAZDUP010000154.1:0-959 GCA_964508625.1 uncultured Thermodesulfobacteriota bacterium | reverse complement strand
CGAGAAGGTCAGGGCGTCGAGGACAATGGCCCAGCCTGTCCTCACGGCCATATACGAGGACATGCTCGAGGAGAGGGCAGACCTCGCCCGCCATCTGGTGCGCTCCATCGGCAAGACCCACGGCATCGAGAGCGTCTATATCGTCAGGAGCAACGGCGTTGAAGAGGCCTTCAGGGACATGAAGACCATCAACGCCGTGAAGCACGAGTTCGGCGAGGTGAGGCCAGAGTGGCTCACAGACCACCCGGACGAGAAGGTGAACGTCGCGAAAGGCGTGAACACCCCTGAGTTCAAAAAAGCCTTTGCCGAGTTCAAGGCTGACTGGTCCAGGGGCGAGATCTACTACATAGACGAGAACAACGGAAGTCCGCTTCTTACCTATCTCCAGCCAATCGAGAAAAAAGCCAAATGCAAGAGCTGCCACGCGAGCGAGGACGCCATGTGCGTGCTCGTAATCAGGACCTCGCTCTCCGAGATGAACGAGGTGCTCGCCAAGGGCAGGAACAAGTGGATATTCTCCGGCATATTCGCTATCACGATGGGCGGGATACTGCTTTCACTCCTCATACGGAAGTCGATAACAGGCCCCATCAGGCGCAACGTCGAAGTGATAAAGAGGATAGCCGACGGCAAGGCCGGCATCAACGAGAGGATAATCGTCGACGCACAGGACGAGATAGGCTATCTTGCCCAGGCGTTCAACAGCATGCTCGACTCGCTCGAGAAGAGGGCCGAGGAGAACACCAAGCTCTTTGACCTTGTCATAAAGAGCAAGGAGGAGTGGGTCGCCACCTTCGACGCCATCCAGGACCTCATCTCCATCCATGACAGCGAGTACAGGATAATAAAGATAAACAAGGTGCTCGCGAGGAAGTTCAACTCCACCCCCGAGGAGCTCATCGGCAGGAAGTGCTACGAGCTGCTCTATTGCCGGTGCGAGGCCAAGACAGAGTGCCCGC
>CAZDUP010000153.1:0-6419 GCA_964508625.1 uncultured Thermodesulfobacteriota bacterium | reverse complement strand
CCATTGACCGCAGCCTCATCTCCGGTATATATAAAGAGATGATGGAGATGCCGCTCGTGGCAGGCACCTCGGTGAGGGCGGACGAGCTCAGGAACTTCTACGAGACTCAGGCCCAGATGCTCATCTTCTTCACCATGATATCAACGCTCCTCGCTGCGACCATAGCATTTGGCGTGGTCTACAACAGCGCGCGTATCATGCTCTCCGAGAGGAGCCGGGAGCTCGCGAGCCTGCGCGTTTTGGGCTACACCAAGGGAGAGATATCCTTCATATTCCTCGGCGAGCTTGCGGTGCTTACGATACTCTCCGTTCCTTTAGGCTTTCTCGTAGGCAGGGGCATCTGCGCCTTTATAGCAGAGAGGATAAGCTCGGACCTTTTCAGGGTGCCTGTGGTAATAGACACCTCTACATATGCCTTTGCCGCGGGTGCAATACTCATCTCCGCGGCCATCTCAGGCCTCATCGTGCGCCGGAGGCTCGACAGGCTCGACCTGGTCGAGGTCCTCAAGGCAAGGGAGTAATACGGATGACAGTAAGAAAGAAGATATATATAGCACTATTCATAGCGGTGCTGGCCCTGGCCGTTGTCTACGGCCTCATGCCGAAGCCAATAAGCGTCGAGACGACCAAAGCGCAGAGCGCCCCCATCCGCGTGACAATAGACGAAGAGGGCAAGACGCGCGTGGCCGACAGGTTCGTTGTCTCTGCGCCGGTCTCAGGCTACATCAGGCGAATAGAGCTCGAGGCCGGAGACATGGTCAACAAGGGCGACGTGGTCGCGGTACTCGAGCCATCGAGGTCAGAGGTGCTCGACCCCAGGAGCAGAGCGGCCGCGGAGGCCGAAGTATCGGCTGCCGGGGCGTCGGTCAAGGCGGCTGAGGAGAATGCGAAGGCAAGGGAGGCTGAGGCCGAGTTTGCCAGGGAGGAGCTCTCCCGCGCAAAAGAGCTCTTCAATTCAGGCTACGTCACAAAGAGCGCGTTTGAAGAGGCGCAGAGCAGGTCAAGGCAGGCTGAGGCAGGCCTCCTTTCAGCCAAGGCCTCTGTCAGGGCAGCCGTCTCAGAGCTCAGCAGGGCAAAGGCCTCTCTCGGCTATTCACCTGCTGATATGGCAGAGACCGGCTCCGAAAGGGTCGTGAAGGTCGCCTCCCCTGTGAGCGGCAGGGTATTGAAGGTCTACCGCGAAAGCGAAGGCGCGGTGGGCGCTGGCGAGCCGGTGATCGACATCGGCAACACTGGCCTTCTCGAGATTCGCTCAGAGGTCCTGTCCTCTGACGCGGTCAGCATAAAGCCCGGCATGCAGGTCTTAATAGAGCGCTGGGGTGGCAACGGCCCGCTTGAAGGCAGGGTGCGCGCCATAGAGCCGGCTGCGTTCACGAAGGTATCGAGCCTCGGCGTTGAGGAGCAGAGGGTGCTCGTCATCGTGGATATCACCTCTGCGCCTGAGCTATGGCAGGGGCTCGGCGACGGCTACAAGGTCGAGACCCGTTTCATAACATGGGAATCAGAGAAGGTCCTTCAGGTGCCTTCGAGCGCCCTCTTCAAGAAGGGCAACGAGGACGCCCTCTTTGTCGTTGAGGACGGCGCTGCAAGAGAGCGCATCGTAAGGACAGGCCACAGGAACGGCCTATCCGCAGAGGTGCTCTCCGGCATCTCAGAGGGCGAAGAGATCGTCATGCACCCTGATGACGCGATAAGGGACGGGGCTAAAGTAAAGGTAGTCGGCAGGTAGGCTCATCAGGGCCTTGTCTTGCCGTATCTCTTTATATGTTCAGCGGTGCGCGTGGCAAGGGCCTCTATGGTGAGGCTGGGGTTCACTGCCCCGCCTGTCACAAAGACGCTGCCGTCGCATATGAAAAGGTTTGCTATGTCATGCGACCGGCACCACCTGTCCACGACCGACCTCTTGGGGTCATTGCCCATCCTGCATGTCCCGAGCACGTGTATCGTCGATTCCTGCCTCATTATCCCGCTTGCGCCTGCTGCCTTCAGTATCTCCTCAGACAGGTCTATCGAGTCTTTTGACAGCCGCTTCGCGTTCTCGTCCCTTGAGTAGACGACCCTTGCGACAGGCACGCCGTGTTCGTCCGCCTCCTTCGCAAGCTCTACAAAGTTCATCTCATTGGGCAGCACCTCGCCCACGGTGCCGAGCATGGTGTAGTTCTGGTAAGAGCCCAAGAAGTCCATGAGGCCAGTCCCCCAAAGGTGAGGGTTTGCCTCGACAAAGCCTGTATAGAACTCGACGGGAAACATGCTATAGGCCTCGAGAGTGTAGCCCCTCGCAAAGTCCTTTCCCTTTACCGTGCCGTAGAAGTCCTGGTTCATTATGCCGACGGGCGGCGTCACCCAGTTGTCCATAGGCTCGTCAAACCTGCCGATGATGTTGTCGCCGAGGTGCACCATAAAGTTCCTGCCTACCATGCCGCTCGTGTTCGCGAGTCCGCCGGGCAAAGAGTTGAGAAGAAGCCTCGGCGTCTCCACCGCGTAGCAGGAGAGTATGATTATATCCGCCTCCTGTTCGTAATATCGGCCGTCATGAATATAGGTCACGGACCTGGCATAGCCGTCAGGCCGGGTATTCACCTTTATTGCAAAGGACAGCTCCCTTATCTCTGCCCCGGCCTTCACTGCGTCTGGTATGTAGGTGACGAGCGCACTGGACTTTGCGTCTGATTTGCAGCCGTTCGTGCAGAAGCCGTACATCATGCAGGGTGACCGTTCGTCCTTTGAGCCCGTTATGATGGCGTGCGGGGCCTTTGCGGGCGTTAGGCCTAGCCGTATCATGCCCCTGGCAAGTAAAAAGTCCCGCGCGCTCCAGGGGAGCTCAGGGTAGGGGAAAGGCCCCCTGTAGGGCGGCCACGGAAAGCGCCTCGGCCCTGATACACCCAGATAATCCTCGACCCGCTTGTAATATGGCGCGAGCTCCGCATATGTAATCGGCCAGTCGTCTGCTATACCCTCGCGGCTCTTGAGCTCAAAGTCGTCCTCGTGCAGCCTCAGCGCTGCTGCGGTGTAATGGACGGTGCTTCCGCCGACCGCCCTGCCGGTGTTGTTCCTGCCTAATGGGATGGGGTCAGCCCCTGCGGTTATACGGAGGCCGTCCCAGTCAATGCGGCCGTCGAGCATGGTGAGCTCGTCGTTTACGAAGTCCTCCCTCGTATCGAGCCAGGGGCCTGCCTCGATGACGACGACCTTTGATCCTGCCTCAGAGAGCTCCTTTGCGAGCACGGAGCCTCCAGCGCCTGCGCCCACGATGCAGACGTCCACAGGCCCCTTGTAGCGCATCATCTCTTCGCGCATGGGCTTCATGTCTATACCTCAGAGTGTCTTCCAGCCAGGTCTGTGGCTGCGACGGGCGCGGACTTCGTCGCGAGAAATCCATACATACCCTTCAGGATAGCTCGGCCCCGGAAAGCCCATCCTCATCCAGAGAGCTGGATGAGAGCAGTACCCGATGAGCGCCTTTGTCAGAAGTTTAACGAAGAAAACGGATGGAGGTATCCTCTCCCAGGGGCTGCCGGTCAACCGGCCCTCCTGGAGCTTTTTGATGAATTCATCCTGCTCATCGGATTCAAGTTCCATAAATTGCCTGCCGTATATCTCCCTTACGCTCTGCTCAACGCCCTTGAGCCCTTCATTGAATAGCTCAGGTTCAGGTGGCAGGCCCTCCATGCGGTCGCCCCTGCCGAGCGGCCTGCCAACAGCCCAGTCGAGAAAGCCGACAAGGTCTACCCCATCGTCCTGGGGTATCATCCTCGCGAGCATGGCCACGAGGAGCCTGGCTTCGTCCTCTGAGAAGTTCTCGAGCCGTTCTCTCCTGAAGCCGACTTCGAGCCGCTCTTTTATTATCACCCGGGTCTCCTCATCCCAGTTCTCCATGAAGCCGTCGAATTCCTGCCTGGTTATTGCCATTCCGGTCCTCCGTTCAATGCCAGACAAAGTAGACGAAAAGGGCGGCTATGGATAATACAGAGAACATGACCGGAAGGGCGAACGGCGGGCCGGCCATGAAGTTCCTCAGAGTCCAGCCGCCGACATAGCGCCTTATGCCTTTCAGATGATAGTAGGAGCCTATCGCTCCGCCGAGCGCGCCTATGCCGAAGATGATAACGAACAGGCCCTCAAGCCATCCGCCGTGGGCTAGCGAGAAGACGATGCCCATTGCAGAGAGGAAGGGCGCTTCCATCACAGGCGCCCACATGACCTTGAAGCGGAACGCTCCCTTCCAGTGCATGAGAAGGACCTGCGCCCACACGAGAAAATAGGCGAGCCCAATGAAGAGATAGAAGAACCGCTCTGGCGTCCATGCAGCCCATTGTTCCATTGCTGGCCTCAGTTCATGCTGCTCTTGAGGCGGCCCTGGCCCTCCGGAGCGCAAGCACGCTGTTGATATAGCCGAGATGCGTGTATGCCTGCGGAAAGTTGCCGAGCGCCTCCATCCATTTGAAGTCGTACTCCTCGGAGAAGAGGCCCAGATGGTTGGCAGCGTGTTCCGTGCGCCTCAGGTATGTCTCGGCCTCCTCGAGCCTTCCGCGCGCTATGAGGTAATCGATGTACCAGAAAGAGCAGATGAGGAACGCGCCCTCCTGCCCAGGAAGGCCGTCGTCTGTCCTGTACCTGTAAAAAAAGCAGCCGTTGCAGGAGAGTTCGCGCTTTAATGCCTCGACGGTAGATATCACCCGGTAATCGTCGAACGGCAGAAAGCCCACGAGCGGGATAAGAAGGCTGCTCGCGTCAAGGGCAATCGTCTCGTAATGCTGGACAAAAGAGAGCCTGTCTTCGTTCCAGCCCTTCTCGAGCACCTCCTGCCTTATGGCCTCCATCTCGGTCCGCCATCTGCCTGTATCAGCCTCGAAGCCGGACGACTCGGAGAGCCTTATGCCCCTGTCGAGCGCGACCCAGCACATGACCTTGGAATGGGTGAAGTGGAAGGGGCCGCTCTTCATCTCCCATATCCCAAAGTCCCTCTCTCGCCAGGTTGCCGCGACGTGGTCGCAGATGCTTCTCACAGGGGGCCAGAGCTCTGACCTTATTCCGCCTGTGAGCATGGCATGCTTGTGGACGGTGTTGAGGAGTTCGCCGTATATGTCGAGCTGCCTCTGGGCTGCCGCGTTGTTGCCCATCCTAACCGGGCGCGAGCCCTTGTAGCCGTCAAGGTGGCCGAGCTCGCACTCGGGGATATCCCTTTCGTTATTGAGGCCGTACACGCTCTGAAGCTCAGGGCCGTATTTCATGATGAGCCCCTCGAGCCATCCGAAGTACCCGTGAGCCTCTTCCGAATGGCCGATGTTGAAGAGGGCCTCGAGCGTAAAGAAGGTATCCCGAAGCCAGGCAAACCTGTAATCCCAGTTCCTCTCCCCGCGCACGGCCTCAGGGAGCGATGTCGTTGCCGCTGCTGCCATCGTGCCCTTGGGATAGTAATAGAGGAGCTTGAGTATAAGGGCCGACCGGTTGACCATTGGGCGGTAAGGCCCGAGGTCCACGGTCACGCCGGTCTCGCTCTTCTTGGCCCATATCCGCCAGTACCTTGCCGACTGCTCAAGGGCCTTCTCCGCAGTCTTTATATCGATGCCGTTGCTGGGCTCTATGCCGTACCTCATGTTGAACCAGGCTACGTCACCCTTTTTCAATATCCATTCGCCCTCTGCCCTGTTGTCCGCGAGGACGTGCATCGGGCGGGTCGATTCGAGGTATATCTTCCTGTCAAGGGCTTCAGCCACTATCTTTCCATCGAGGGCGCTGACAAGTGTATTTACCCTCGCGTAATCCATCCTGGGCTGGAATACCGCCCAGAACTCGACCTCGCCTGAGGTCACCTCGAGCCTCCTGTACACTTCGTGGCGCTCCCTCTGCCGCTCCTCCTCGGGGCCGAAGGGAATGGTCATGAAATCAGTCAAGACAGCCTCGCCGGTGCGCGTCCTGAACGATGTGGAGAGTATGTTCGTGTCGTCAAGGTATTCGGCCGTCGAATCAAAGTCATCTACCGGCTTTATGCAGAAGCGCCCGCCCTTTTCCGAATCAAGGAGGGCCCCGAAGACGCTCGGTGAATAGAGGTGCGGCAGGCAGAGCCAGTCGATAGAGCCGTCGAGGCCTATTAGCGCGAGAGAATGGAAGTTGCCGATTACGCCGTAATCGGAGATCTTCCTGTACATGTCAGGCTGCCCCGCGTATTACGTTCTGCGGGCGGCCCTCGATGAAAGATACGATATTGTCTATCGTCGAGCGCATGATGCGCTCGACAGCCTCCACTGTGTAGAAGGCCATGTGCGGCGTCACGAGCACCCTTTTGTGCCTCATGAGCTCGCGGACCGCGAGCATCTCGAGCATTTTTTCGCTTTCTTTTGCACCTGAGGCAGCGGCAATACCATCGCGCCTCATCTTCTCCTCTTGCGGGAGCACATCCAGAATAGCGGCCCCGGCCT
>CAZDUP010000152.1:5604-6420 GCA_964508625.1 uncultured Thermodesulfobacteriota bacterium | reverse complement strand
TCTACACCGGCCATAAGGGCCTGTGGTACTCCGGCATATCCCTCAACAAGGACCCCGGCACCAACGTGGTCTGGGTCGGCACGGCAATTATGGGCTTCGGTTTCATACTGGCCTTCTTCGTCTACCACAGGAGGCTCTGGATTTATATAAAAGAGGACGGGGGCACCACTGAGGTGAAGATCGGCGGCACCATAAACAAAAACCAGCTCGTCTTTGAACGGGACATCAAGGAACTGTCCGATTCAATATCAACCGAAGCTCAGTCCAGGGGGAGATGATGATACTTTCTCTTGTATTCTTTACCTTTTCGTTCATCTTTTACATACTGACCACGGCGGCGTACGCCGGGTACTGGATCTTCAAGAAGAAATGGCTCGGCCAGATGGCCACGGCCCTGGCCTTCGTGGCCCTCGGCTCCACGACCATGATCCTCATAAGCAGGGCAGGGGAATCCGGCCATGCGCCATTCTCCAACCTCTGGGAATCGATGGTGCTCTTCATCTGGGCGACTAACGCCGGGTATCTCCTCATGGAGTACAGGCACAAGTTCAAGGCCATAGGCGCGGTCGTCATGTCCATCGAGACGCTCGCTATGCTCTCGGCCTCTCTGCTGCCGTTCAGGTACAAGAGCGTTGAGCCTCTGAACCCGGCCCTCCAGAACAAGTGGAAGTGGATGATGGACATCCTCTCCACCTGGGGCATGGAGAAGTACGCGATAGGCTGGCTCGACTTCCACGTCTTTACGACCTTCGTTGGCTACGCGGCCTTTGCCATATCGTTCGGCCTTTCGCTCCTCTTCCTCTGGAAGTTCAGGAG
>CAZDUP010000152.1:2021-5594 GCA_964508625.1 uncultured Thermodesulfobacteriota bacterium | reverse complement strand
TAGGCAGCAGGCTCGTCGACGCCATCCCTGACTCGAAGGTGTTGGATGAGATGAGCTACAGGGCCATTGCATGGGGCTTCCCGTTCCTCGCGATCGGCATCGTCTCCGGCGCCATCTGGGCGAACTACGCATGGGGCTCGTACTGGGGCTGGGACCCCAAGGAGACCTGGTCGCTCATCACATGGTTCATCTACGCCGCGTACCTGCATGCCAGGGTCACGAGGGGATGGAGGGGCAAGAGGGCGGCCTATCTGTCGATAGTAGGCTTCATGGCCGTCATATTCCTCTACTGGGGAGTGAGCTTCATTTTGCCGGGCCTGCACGCGTACGCCTGATTCGACGCCTTGAAGATGGAGCTTTTCAAGGCAGCCTTGCAGAATCTGGTTTAGACGACAATCGCATCGAGGGAATCTGATGGGCAGAATGGTTAACGAAGAAACAAACGAAAAAGGGCTGCCAAAGGCAGCTATCGCAGGCATAATCATAGCGGTAGTCGCTGCGGTCATCTTTATAGTGGCGGGGCAGAGGGAGAAGTTCGAGCCCGTGACTGCCAACTCGGAGATAATAGATTTCGAGCTCCCTGACATGCAGGGCAAGATGAGGAAGCTCTCGGATTTCAGGGGCAAGGTCGTATTCCTCAACTTCTGGGCCACATGGTGCAAGCCCTGCGAGGAGGAGATGCCCTCCATGCAGGCGCTCTACGAGAACCTCAACAATTTCCCGTTCGAGATAGTAGCGGTGAGCGTGGACAAGGACCCGCCTGAGAAGGTCGCCGAGTTCGCCAAGCAGTACGGCATCACCTTTACTATCCTTCACGACAGGAAGGGCAAGATAAAGGAGACCTACAAGACAACGGGCGTGCCAGAGACCTTCATCATAGACCAGAACGGGGTCGTGGCGCTGAAGGTCTGGGGCCCCAAGGACTGGACAGAGCCGGATTCCATCAAGGAAATAATGGAGCTTGTCCAGTACGGCCCGAAGAAAAAGGGCGAGTACGCCAACGCCTACAAGTAAAGAGGGAATGGAGCTCGAATGACAACAGAGGTCTCGATACCGCTCGCGTTCATGGGGGGCATACTCTCTTTCATCTCCCCGTGCGTACTTCCTCTCGTCCCGTCATACATATCTTTCGTTACCGGCATATCCTTCGAGGAGCTTACGGCGGACGAGGATAACAAGAAGTTGAAGAAGGTGATCCTCTTCAACTCCCTCATGTTCATCCTGGGCTTCTCCACGGTCTTTGTCGTGATACTCGGTTCATCCGCCCAGCTCCTCGGAAGTCTCTTCATGGAGTACCAGGACGTCGTGCGCAAGATAGGCGGACTGGCTATAATACTTCTCGGCATTCACATCATCGGCATCATAAACTTCGGCATCCTACAGAGGGACAAGAGGTTTCATTTCTTCAGGGAGAAGCCCTCAGGCATGCTCGGCTCGTTCCTCGTGGGCATCGGCTTCGCGGCAGGATGGACGCCGTGCATCGGCCCCATCCTCTCCGCGATATTCGCCGTAGCGGCGACCTCCGAGAGCCCGTGGTCCGGCATGGTCCTTTTCATCGCCTACTCGGCCGGGCTCGCCATACCGTTCCTCCTCACCTCGCTCGGCATAAACACCTTCCTCAGGCACTTCAATAAACTCAAGAAGCACATGCGGGCAGTATCGATAGTCACCGGACTTTTCCTCATCGCAACAGGACTCTTGATATTTACGAACTCTCTTGGTATCATTGCGGGGTACCTGAACAGCCTGATGCCGAGTCTCAGCTGACAAACCTCGTAGCGCGTTCTTTATGACCAAGCCGATCGTAGAAGTCTATGCCCGTAAGGACTGTTCCCTGTGCAAGCAGAGAGGTTGCGCCCTTTGCGCCGAAGCCCTCGATATCGTCGGCAAGGTCAACCTCGATGTGCCGTTCCTGGTAAAGGAAGTGGACATCGACCTGAGCGAAGACCTGGCCCGAAGGTATGTAGGTGAAATACCTACTGTTTTCATAAACGGCAAGAAGGCCTTCAAGTACAAGGTCGATGAGGCGGAGTTCAGAAAGCAGGTAAGGAAAGAGATCATAAAGGCCGGGATCTCCAGACTCATCTCAAAGAAAGAGCACTTCAGCTGAGCTTCCACTCCTCCAGCCGCCCTAATACTTCTTCCCATCTTTTTCTCCGAACTAGTCGTTTTCATTATATAATAAGAGCAGACAAGGACCGTTTGCGCCGCCAATCATGAAGGTCGTAGCCGTAATCCCAACCTACAACGAGGCAGAAAACGTCCGTATCCTGATTCCCCGGATACTGGGCCTGGGCCCCGAACTCCACGTGCTCGTGGTGGACGATGGCTCGCCTGACGGCACTGCCAGGGTCGTCCGTGAGCTTCAGAAATCTGACCCGAGGGTATCCGTGCTCGAGAGGCCGGTCAAGATGGGCCTCGGCTCAGCCTACATAGCCGGGTTCAAGGAAGCGCTCAGGGCCAGGGCTGACTACATAATCGAGATAGACGCAGACCATTCCCACGACTACAAAGACATACCGAGGTTTTTAGAAGAGATGAGGTCCGCGGACCTCGTCATCGGCTCCCGCTACAAGAAAAGCATCAGCGTCATCGACTGGCCGCTCTCAAGGGTGCTCCTGAGCTATTTCGGCAACATTTACGCCAGGGTCATAACCGGATTGAGGACATTTGACAACACCGGCGGCTTCAAGTGCTTCAGGAGAGAGGTCCTGGAGGCGATAGACCTCGACTCTGTCAGGAGCAACGGCTACGCATTCCAGATAGAGATGAACTTCAGGGCAGCGGCAAAGGGCTTCCGCCTCTCAGAGATACCGATAATATTCTGGGGCAGGTATTCCGGAGAATCGAAGATGTCAGGCAACATAGTGAGGGAGGCTGTCCTCATCGTCTGGCGCCTGAGGCTCATGAAGGCGCTCGCCTCTCTGGGGCTCTCAAGGCTATGAGGCCGGGGCTTACATTCCTGGACGACCGGCGGGTGCAGATACTCCTCGTCTCCTTTCTCGCTGCGATAGCATATATAAATACACTGCCTAACCCGTTCCTCTGGGACGATGTCCTCATGATCGTCGAGAACGAGGGTATCAAGCAGGGCTGGACGAGCGTGGTGAACGCATTCAGCCCTGAGAAGTGGGGCGGCAGGTCTGACAACCCCGGCTTCCTGAGTTTCTTCAGGCCCATGCAGAGCCTGCTCTCCATATTCGACTACGAGGTATGGGGTCTTAACGCGACAGGCTTCCACCTCTCGAACGCGCTCCTGCACGTCTTCAATACCGTCCTCCTTCTCCTGTTCGCTTCAAGGCTAACCGGCAGCCCGGCTGCAGCCTTTGTATCGGCTGCGCTCTTCGCAGTCCACCCGGTCCACACGGAGTCAGTGGCCTTCATCGCCGCGAGGTGCGACCTTCTAGCTGCCCTTTTCATGATGGTCTCTTTCATCATGTATATGCGCTCAAACGGCTCCTCGCGCTCGCCCTGGTATTTCGTCTCTCTCGCCCTCTTTGTCCTTGCGCTCCTGTCAAAGGAGATGGCGGTCATGATGCCCGTGCTCATATCCATATATGCCTGGCTCAATGA
>CAZDUP010000152.1:0-2011 GCA_964508625.1 uncultured Thermodesulfobacteriota bacterium | reverse complement strand
AGGGGAGCAAGGGCCCTGAGGGCCCTTCCGTATTTCATCATCTTAGCGGCATACATTGCCTTCAGGGTCTTTGGGCTCGACGTATTCGTCGAGCAGCACCAGGTGAGGGTCGATCTCATTACGCTCGCCTCTTCAGCCGCAGCCGCTGTCTATGATTATATAAGGCTTCTTGCCGTTCCATATCCCCTGAAGGCATTCTATACGCTCAAATTCCACGGCCCGCTTTCATTCGAGGCCCTGGCAGGTTTCCTGATATCAGCGGCAGCGCTCCTGGCATTCTTGATATTTGCCCTGAGGGGCAGGAAGGCCCATGCCTTTGCTCTCGCCTGGCTCTTCGTTTCAATGGCGCCTGTGCTCAATATCGGCGCGTTGGGCGAATTCAGGATTGCCGAGCGGTACATGTATATTCCATCAATCGGCTTCTCCGTCTTCATTGGCCTCCTCTTTGCCGGACTTCCGAAGGGGGCAATAAGAAAGGCCGCTGCCGCGGCCCTCGTGGCTGTGATAGCCGTATTCATGGCGCTTACTGTCCAGAGGAACAGCCTTTGGGGAGACGACCTCAGATTTTTTTCGAGAATGGCCGAGGATGCGCCAACAGCGCCCCTGGCGCACCTCAACCTCGCGCTGGCTTACCAGAAGAGGGGGGAGAGCGCACTCGCCCTGTCCCACATGGAAAGGTGCAGGGACCTCGCGCCCGGGAACTGGTCTTTGCGCTACAGGCTCGGGTATTTTTATTACAGGGCAGGCCTGTTCGCCAAGGCGGCTGAAGAGCTTGAGATATCTGCTGCCTTGAATCCGAAATACGAGAAGACGCAGATCCTTCTTGGGGTATGCTATGCAGAGGCCGGCAGGCTTGAAGAGGCAGAGGTCATTTTCAGGAGGGTATTGAAGGCAAATCCGGCATCGAAGTACGCAGCAGAGAACCTCCTCAAGATAGAGAGGTCAAAAGGGGTCAGGCCCGCCTCTTGACGCCCTTTACTGCCATGAGCATGCCAAGCAGGAACATCTTCCATTGGACTGGCTCAAAGCCTGATGAGCGCAAAAGCTCGCCGAGGCTCTCTTTTGTGAACTGCTGAACGTGCGCCTCCTTCCATATCCTGCCCTTTCCCTTTGTCCAGAACCACCAGATGACCCTGAAGAGTATGTTCTGCTCGTTGGGCACGAGTATGAGGACCATGCCATTGTCCTTGAGGCACCGCCGTAGCTCTTTCAACGCCCTCCCCGGGTCGTCGAGGTGCTCCAATACCTCAATGGCAGTAGCGCTGTCAAAGGCAGAGTCTGCGAAGGGCAGCTCATGGAAGTCGGCGCATATGAAGCGCGGGCCCTTGTGGAAATCATGCGCGTACCTGATTGCGTTGAATGAGGCGTCAACGCCCGTTGAAAAGCTCAGGCCCGCCTTTCGCGATATCCTCTCAAGGAGAGTCCCGCCGCCTGAGCCGATGTCGAGCATCCTGCCGCCCTGGCCCCTGAGGAGGCCCGAGAGCACGGATATCCTGCGCGTGTGCCAGAACCACTGGAACGGGTTCGATGCCATTGACCTGTCATAGTAGTCAGGCGGGACCTCGTCGTGAATTTCGCGGAGCCTTTTTCTTCTATCCTCCACAGCTGCTATCCTTGCTTTTTGCCTTTAAATTCGATATATTTATGGCTTGCGAAAGTACCTTTCCGGGGCCTTGAGCCTCGCCCGTTTATTAACCTGACCCACTATAGCAAGCGTTCGATTTTTAATCAATCCCGTGAAGAAACTCATAACAGCGATTCTGTTTTCGGTCTGGCTCCTGCCTGTATATGCATACGGCCTGGCTGAGCCGGCCATGATAACCGGCGTGGCGGTCACAAAGCCGCCCATCAAGCTCTCATTTGTCGTTAAGAACGCCTTTAACAGGGAGATCGAAGAGGCGGTAAGGAGGGGGCTGCCGACCTCCTTCGTCTTTCTCGTAGAGCTCAATAAGATAAACAGGCTCCTTCCGGACGAGCTTGTGGGCCAGTGGGAGTTCAGGCACACGGTCAA
>CAZDUP010000151.1:0-6430 GCA_964508625.1 uncultured Thermodesulfobacteriota bacterium | reverse complement strand
ATGAGAAAGAGCGCCCCGAAGCCTATCGCGGATATAAGAAAGAAGAGAACTGTCTTCATAACTGGTTTGACAAAAAATTATGCATGGATTAACCTTAAGGCATGCTTAAGCGTGCCTTTGGAAATTCCCGGCCAGCGGACATCATCATACTCCTTGGCGCGGCCGTAAACATCGCAGTCGTCCTCGGTTTCCTTGCCCTGTACCTTCTCTCATGAAGAGATGGGCAGCGCTATTATAATCCTGATTTCCTTGTATTTACAAGCCTTTAATTGATTGGATAGATAGCGTATTTCTGTTAAAATACTCTTGAGGCCCGGGTTCGGCTCCCCTGTTCATGATAGAAAAGCGCAAGCGGAAAAAGGCCCTCGTACTCGGCATAGGAAACGTGCTTTTGAGGGACGAGGGGTTCGGGGTAAGGGCAACAGAGTACTTTGAAGGGCATTTCAGCTTCGGCCCGGACGTGGTCTGCCTTGACGGCGGCACATCAGGGCTGGGGCTTCTCTCGTACATAGAAGATTACACTCACATCATCGTTGTAGATGCCGTAGCAGCGAACGGCTCTCCTGGAAAGATCTTCCGCATACCAGGCGAAGAGGTCCAGAAGTGGCCGTCGCTCAAGTCCTCCACCGCCCACCAGATAGGCCTCAGGGACCTCCTGGCCATTGCCAGGTTTCAGGGCCTCAATCCAGAGTTGATGATAATAGGCGTCATCCCAAAGGACATATCAGCCGGACTTGAGCTTACCCCGGTGATAAAGAAAGCAGTGCCACTTGCGGCAGAGGCCATAGCCGAAGAGCTCAAGCGGTTCGGCTTCAAGGTAGAGGTAAAAAAGCAGCGTGCATGAGATGTCCATCACGAGGAGCATCGTCGAGACCGTGGAGCGGGAGATGGACAGAAGCGGGCTCAAGACACTTGAGAAGGTAACGATCAGGGTTGGCGAGCTTACGGCGGTAGAGCCCGACGTGCTCCGTTTCTGCTTTGAGACAGCGACAAAGGGCACGAGGCTCGAAGGGGCAGTACTCCAGATAGAAGAGGTCTCGCTGACCGGCAGGTGCAGGGCGTGCAAAGAGACGTTCAGGATAACCGGCTTCGATTCAGCCTGCCCCAAGTGCAAAGGCACCTCCATAGAGCGGATTGGCGGGACAGAGCTCGACATAGTATCGATAGAAGGATGAAAAAGGATGCATGAGATATTGATAGAGGAGAAGATCCTCGCGAGAAACGACGAGATAGCGGCAGAGAACAGGAAGGCATTGAAAGAGCGCGGCATATATTCGATAAATATCGTAAGCGCTCCGGGCGCTGGCAAGACATCTCTTATCGAGAGGATGGCCGGGGAATTGAAGAGTATTGGCCTGAAGTTCGCTGTTGTCGAGGGAGACCTCGAAGGCGACTTCGACTCCAAACGCATAGAAAAGCACGGCGTGCCCGCGCTCCAGATAACGACAGGCAGGGCCTGCCATCTCGACGCGCACCAGATAAGCCACGCCCTGCCCTGGGTATTGGGCCAGGATGGAGTGGAGCTCCTCGTAATAGAGAACGTCGGCAACATGGTCTGCCCTGCCGAGTACGACCTGGGCGAAGAGATCATGGTGACTGTCATGTCAACGACCGAGGGCGATGACAAGCCCCTGAAGTACCCTGCCATATTCAGCGCCTCGGACGCGCTCGTAATAAACAAGATCGACCTTGCCCCGCACACCGACTTCGACATCAAACAGGCGAGGGAGAATGCGCTGAAGGTAAACCCATATCTCAGGATATTCGAGACATCCTGCAGGACAGGCGCGGGAGTAGACGCGTGGACCGCATACCTCGCCGAGCTTGTACGGGACGGAAAGAAGTAACTGATGCAGAGCACAAGGATACATATAACAGGCATTGTACAGGGCGTCGGCTTCCGCCCTTTCGTATATAACCTCGCCGCAAGGCACGGCCTCAAGGGCTGGTGCCTCAACGACTCGGAAGGCGTGGTCATAGAGGTTCAGGGGCAGTCAGTCGATTCCTTCATAGATGAGATCAGGACCTCTGCTCCGCCGCTCTCCCGCATAGAAGAGATGACGATCGAGAGGGTCGAAGGCAAGGAGGATTACAGTGGGTTCACCATACGCGAGAGCAGGGCAGTGGATGGCAAATTCGTGCTCGTCTCTCCTGACGTGGCCATCTGTGATGACTGCTTCACCGAGATGCTCGACCCTTCTGACAGGCGCTATCAATACCCGTTCATAAACTGCACCAACTGCGGGCCGCGCTACTCCATAGTCCTCGACATCCCGTACGACAGGCCCAAGACCACGATGGCATCCTTTGTCATGTGCGCGGATTGCGAACGCGAGTACAAAGACCCATCGAACAGGCGCTTTCATGCCGAGCCCAACGCCTGTCCGGTCTGCGGGCCAAGGGCGTGGCTGCACAACAGGGCGGAACTGGTCAACAGCGAAGCTATAGGAGAAGCCCGGAGGCTACTCAAAGAAGGCGCGATAGTCGCTGTAAAGGGCCTCGGAGGATTTCACCTTGCCTGCGACGCGGAAAACCCTGAAGCAGTAAAAAAACTCAGGGAAAGGAAGCGCAGGTCGAACAAGCCCTTTGCGTTGATGGCCCCGGATGCAGCGGCTGTCCGGTCATTCTGTGATCTCTCAATTGAAGAAGAAGGCACCCTCACTGAGCGGACCAGGCCCATAGTGCTCTTGAGGAAGAAAGAGCCTCATGCGTTCGATGAGGCCATAGCGCCCAGTAACAACTATTATGGCGTGATGCTCCCCTATACCCCGCTCCATCATCTGCTCTTCAACGGCTCCGGATTCAGGGCGCTCGTGATGACGAGCGGCAATCTCTCCGAAGAGCCGATAGTAGTCTCGAACAAAGAGGCGATAGAGAAGCTCTCGGGAATAGCAGACCACTTTCTCCTCCACGACCGGGACATATACATGAGGGTCGATGATTCGATAGTAAAGGTCGAGGGAGGGAAAAACAAGGCTCTTCGCAGGGCCCGCGGCCTTGCCCCTGACCCAATAGAGCTCGGGGAAGAGATGGAAGAGATATTAGCAGCCGGGGCGCTATTAAAGAACACCTTCTGCCTGACAAAGGGGCGCAACGCGATCATGAGCCAGCACATTGGCGACCTCGAGAACGTCCAGGCGCTCGAGTTCTACGAGGAGACGCTCAAGAACCTCAAGAACACATTCAGGGCAGAGCCGAAGGCAATCGCCCATGACATGCATCCCGATTACCTCAGCACAAGGTTCGCCCTCGATTATGCGAGAGAGAAGGGAATTGCGCCTGAGCGGATAATAGCCGTGCAGCACCACCATGCCCATATCGCGAGCGCTATGGCAGAGCACGGGCTAACAGGCGAGGTAATAGGCATCTCCTTTGACGGCACCGGATTCGGTACTGACGGCAATATCTGGGGCGGCGAGTTCCTTGTTGCGTCTCGCGGCGATTTCAGGCGCGCCGCGCACCTAAGGTACATGAAGCTCCCGGGCGGCGACGCTGCCGTAAAAGAGCCGTGGAGGATGGCCGTCTCCTGTATCATGGACGCCTGCGGGGATATCGGGGCTCTCAAGGGCTTCAGGGAGAGGATCGGCGCAAAGGCGAACGTAGTCTCGGAGATGGTGAAAAAGAATATAAATGCTCCACTCACTTCGAGCATGGGGAGGTTATTTGACGCGGCAGCCTCCATCGCTGGCATAAGGGACGAGATAACCTTTGAGGCAGAGGCTGCCATTGAGCTCGAGAACATTGCCCGGACTGGCGCAGATGCCGCGCCCTACCAGTTCCTGCTCCTTGGTGGCTCTCCCATGCGGATAGATGCCGCGCCGATGATAATAAGTATTGTCGATGACGTGAACAACAGAACGTCAAAGGCTGTGATAGCGGCAAGGTTCCACGCGACAATAGCGGAGATGGCTCTCAATGTCGCCCTGGCGCTCCGCAGGGATATTGGGCTGAACAGGGCAGTGCTCTCCGGGGGCGTATTCCAGAACAGGCTGTTGTTCGCGTTGACAGAGGAACGGCTTCTGAACGCGGGCTTCAAGGTATATTCGCAGGAGCGGGTCCCTGCAAACGACGGTGGGATTTCCCTCGGACAGGCTGTGGTAGCCTGGGAAAGGATAAAGGGCAGATAAGATGTGTCTTGGCATACCTGGAAAGATACTTGAAATAAAGGGCGAGATGGCCAGGGTAGACGTGGCCGGGACCGTGAAAGAGGCGAACGTGAGCCTCATGGCATCGGTACGGAAAGGCGAGTTCGTCATCATACACGCTGGCTTCGCCATAGAGCATGTGGACGAAGAAAAAGCAGAGGAGACCCTCAGGCTCATAAAGGAGATAACCGGCTGATGAAGTACATAGACGAGTTCAGGAGAAGGGCAGAGGCCCAGGGGCTCTTGAAGAAGATACGCGAGATATCCAGAAGAGAAGTCAGCATAATGGAGATATGCGGCACGCATACCCATTCGATATCGAAATACGGAATAAGGGAGGGCCTGCCCGGGAACATAAAGCTCATCTCAGGCCCTGGCTGCCCGGTCTGCGTGACTTCTGCGGCTGACGTAAACCGCATAATCGATTTCAGCAGGACGAGAAGGGACGTCATCATCGCTACTTTCGGCGACATGATGAAGGTGCCTGGCTCTGCGTCATCCCTGCAGGAGGAGAAGGCTAACGGGGCGGACATAAGGGTCGTGTATTCGCCTCTCGGCGCGCTAGATACCGCTAAAAAGAACCCCGAGCGAGAGGTCGTGCTCTTTGCGGTCGGCTTTGAGACGACAGTGCCCACGGTTGCGGCGACCGTATTGGCAGCAAAAAATGAGGGATTGAAAAACCTCTCCGTGCTCTC
Organism: uncultured Thermodesulfobacteriota bacterium; assembly: GCA_964508625.1. GTDB lineage: Bacteria > Desulfobacterota > GWC2-55-46 > GWC2-55-46 > GWC2-55-46 > UBA5799. The sequence goes on along the minus strand of CAZDUP010000151.1, from coordinate 1,590 downwards.
GCTCCACAAGCTCACTCCCCCGGCGATGAAGGCCCTGATGGACAGCGGCGAGATACACATCGACGGCTTCATCTGTCCAGGCCACGTGACGGCCGTAATCGGCGCTGGAGCGTACAGCTTTCTCGCCACGGACTACGGCGCGCCATGCGTTATAGCGGGCTTCGAGCCTGTTGACGCCATCATGGGCATTTACATGCTCGTAAAACAGCTCGAGGAAGGACGGAAGGATATCGAGATAGAGTACGACCGCGTGGTAACGTGGGAAGGCAACCGCAAGGCACAGGAGATAATCAATACCGTATTCGAGCCTTCGGACAGCCTCTGGAGGGGCATAGGCAACATACCGGGAAGCGGCCTCAGCATACGGGGCGAGTTCTCGGTGTTTGACGCAATGAAGCGATTCTCCATACCGCCAGGCATTGACGCGGAGCCAAAGGGATGCAGGTGCGGCGAGGTGTTGAAGGGCCTCATCACGCCTGAATCATGCCCGCTATTTGCCACGGCATGCAACCCCGAGTTCCCCATCGGACCGTGCATGGTCTCCTCAGAGGGCACCTGCGCGGCATTTTACAAGTACAGGAAGGTGGCCTGATGAAAGAGAAGAAGACCATACTCCTTGCCCACGGGAGCGGCGGCAGCTATTCGAGACGCCTCGTTGAGGAGGTCTTTGCAAAGGCCTTCTCGAACCCGCTACTTGCGCCCCTTAACGACCAGGCGGTCTTTACGCTTCCTTCCGAAAGGCTCGCCTTCACTACAGACTCTTACGTCGTGAACCCGATATTCTTCCCGGGCGGCGATATCGGGAAGCTCGCTGTCTGCGGCACCATAAACGACCTTGCGGTTGGCGGGGCCGAGCCTGTTTACCTGAGCGCGTCTTTCATAATCGAGGAAGGCATGGGAATGGATGAGCTTCAGCGCATAGTCAACTCAATGTCAAAGACTGCTGAAGATGCGGGAGTAAGCATCGTCACCGGAGACACCAAGGTCGTGGAGCGCGGCAAGGGCGACAAGGTATTCATCAACACTGCAGGCATAGGCGTCCTCAACGGCAATCAGGAGCTTACGCCCGCCAAGATCCGCCCGGGAGACGCTGTCATCGTATCAGGCACAATGGGCGACCACGGAATAGCGATACTCACGCACAGGGAGGGCATACAGATGGAATCTCCAGTTGAGAGCGACTGTGCTGCCCTCCATACGCTCACGAAGGCCATGCTTGCTGCCGCGCCCGCTGGAATAAGGGCGATGAGGGACCCGACAAGGGGCGGCCTTGCAACGGTGTTGAACGAGTTCGCGGCCTCTGCCGGATGCGGCATCGTAATTCGGGAGGATGATATACCTGTAAGGGAGGCTGTGAAGGGCGCCTGCGAGATACTTGGGTTTGACCCGCTCTATCTGGCGAACGAAGGCAAGCTCGTGGCAGTAGTCGAGGCAAGTTCAATGGATGCGGTGCTCAAGGCCATGCGCGCCCACCCGCTCGGCAGGGACGCGGCTGTAATCGGAGTGGCCGAGGAAGGACACAGGGGAAAGGTGCTGCTTGAGACCTCCATAGGCAACAGGCGTATTATAGACATGCTCTCCGGGGAGCAG
>CAZDUP010000150.1:5876-6470 GCA_964508625.1 uncultured Thermodesulfobacteriota bacterium | reverse complement strand
ACCTGCATATAAATCAAACTGCCGCGTAGTCGTCCTTTATGAGGTTGCCGAAGAGCGAATAGAAGACCTCGCTCGCCTCGTCCCTCTCCTTTGCGCCAAGCCTGAAAAGGTGCTCGTCGGGTTTAAGCCCGAGAGCTGCCGCGCATCCCTTCTCATCTATCCTGCCCTTTACCACGTGCACGGCTGGCACCTTCCTTAGAAGGGCTATGTCCCGCTTTGCGGCCGCAAGCTCCTTCAAAAAGCCCGCGCCCTCCTCGTCCCATATGAGCACAAGGCCCACGAGGTTCGAGGTGAACGACCGCCAGAGCGGCCCCATGCTCTTCACTGTAGGTATTGAGTACAGTATGAGGTCCATGCCGCCGTATAGCCTGAACGAGCCGACCTCACCCAGAGGGTTCACGAGCGATACCTCGGGGAAGGCGGACTTCGAGTTGAAGCTGAAGCCCGGTATCTTCCTGCACTCCCTGATGAATTCGGTTACGAGCGCCGCCGAGGTCGCGAGCACGAGTATCTTCCCGTAGTTGAGGCCGGTGATGTCGGCGAAACGGCCCATTATCTTCTCGCGTATGCTTATCATCTGGTCGGTCGTGAGGA
>CAZDUP010000150.1:0-5866 GCA_964508625.1 uncultured Thermodesulfobacteriota bacterium | reverse complement strand
GAATACGCCCTTTGCAACGAGCGAAGATATGGCCTTGTATACCTCGTAATCGGTCGAATGGCTCCGTTCGACTATGTCTCTTACGCGGGAGTTGGCCCTGGCGAGGCCGACAAGCTCGTATATTATGGGCTGCAATCCCTGTGGCAGGGTCGCCGGGTCTATCTTGAGCTTCAGAATCGATTCCGGCGAAGGGAACTGATCTTCCTTGTTCCGGAGCTCGTCAATCTGCCGCATGCCCTCCATCAGGAGGTTGCCTGTGGCTGCCCTTATCTTCTTGGGCGTGGTAACGGCCTTTGGTATGAACTCGAACCTGCCATCTGTCCACTGCAGCATCCTGAAAAGGGCCTTCTCGCGCTCAATGGACTCGACAACGGCGTTGTGTATGTCCCCTTCCTTGATGAATACGCTGCCTGTCCTGTCGCCGGAGGATACCTTGAGCTCGCCCTCTTTCCGGTTGAGGTGCAGGAACTGAAGCATATCGGCGAGCGACATCTGCGAGAGCCTGCCCTCTATCTCCTTCGAGGCCATTGAACCCCGCGCCGACAGGGTCTGGCGGATGCGGCCGTAGGTCTCCTCGAGGTTAAGCGGACGCATGAGGAATATGTCCACGCCCGCCCTGAAGCCCTTTATGTCGATTACGTTCCCGGAGATGAAGAGGAACGGCACCCTTGATGTGTGCGGGTTCTTCCGCAGTATCTGGAATAGCCGCTCGCCGTTTATTATGGGCAGCGCAGTGTCAACGGCAATGACGGACGGCAGCTCCTGTATGGCGAGCTCCAGGGCCTTTGCGCCGTCCGGGACGGTTATCGTCTCGAGGCCGAGGCCGTTCAGGAACCCGGACAGGGCGGAGGACTCAGCCTCGTCCTTCAAGCCTATGAGGACCTTGTGCCTGTCCATCAGCCGAGCTGCTCCTGAAGGGAGTATTCCTGCTGGAACTTCGATATAAGGCCTTCGACGAGACCGTTATCCGACGTATGGAAGCATGAGAAGGTCGCGCCCCAGTTCTCCTTGCATACAAGGGCGTAGGCAGTCTCCTCGTTGAGGAAAAAGGTGAAGAAGGTCTCCTTGAGCCTCGGGTCGTCAAGGAGGAGCGGCAGCGCGTTCTTTACGTCCCATACGCTGCCCTCGCCCTCTCCGACGAGAAAGACCTTTGTCGATATGGGCCCTGCCGAGCCGAGCGTCTTTACCACTGGCAGGGAGGCGGAGATGCTCTTTGACCCGTAATACATGATGCCGCGCTTCTCCGGCGCCCTCGCTATCTCGCGGACCATCAGCTCGTTTATCTGGTCGAGGAAGAACTCCGAGAGCTCCTGGCCAGCGCCTGCGTCGAACGATGCCGCCTCCTGCCCATTGTAGCCCTTTGAGGTCAGCACTCCGATTATCTCCCAGAAGAGCCTGTGCTTGAGCCCCTCTCTTTCCCAGAGCGATTCTTTTCTCTCGAAAGACTTCTTCAATGCCGCGCCGACGACCTCTCCGAAGTCCTTCCCGTCGCGCGGGAATGTGGCGTGCGCGAATACAGCTCCAACGGGCGCGTCGGGCCTTTTCAGGGCGCCCAGGGACCTGGAGAGCTTTCTTATTGTCGCGAGCGCCCCGAAGTGGTCTGTCTCCGGGAGTATGACCATCATGTGGTGCGTGTCCGAGAGGCCGGCCACGTCGCAGGTCCTCGTTGTGTCTATTACGGCGGTGGCGAGTCTTTTAAGGAATTCCATGCCCTGGGCGTTCTCGAAAAGGGAAGAGCCGCCGTAGCCATCGATGTCGATGAGGACGACTGAAAAGGACGTGTTGTACCTGTTGGAGCGCGAGGCCTCGATGCGGCCGTACTCGTTCAGGAAATACGAGTCGTAGAACCTGCCCGGCGCGAGCTTCCTTGTAATTGCGGACCTTGCTTCAGTATCCAAAAAGATCTCCGAAAACTGGATTTGGCCGGACAGGTGCCGATGTGTAAGGCTACATCTTGTATTTGCCGAAGTCCCCTGGCGCGAAGTCGTCGAGCGTGGCCGAGGAGTCCCTCATCTTCTGCTTGGGCTCGGTCTTTATGTCCATGCTCTTGGACTTCTCCAGCACCGCGGACTCGACGAATATGGGCGCGTTCATGCGGAGCGCCAGGGCTATCGCGTCGCTCGGCCTTGAGTCTACCTTGAAATCTCCGTCCCTGCCACTCATGAATATGGTCGCGTAATATACGTTGTCCTTGAGATCAGTTACCTCTATCTTGGAAACGCTCGCGCCGGTCTGCTTCACGACCTCTTTCAGGAGGTCGTGGGTCATGGGCCTGGTGAACTGGACCTTCTCGAGCTCAGAGGCTATTGCCGAGGCTTCGAGAACGCCTATCCAGACCGGAAGGGCGTTCTTCTCCTCCTCGTCCTTCAGTATCACGATGGGGACGTTCGTAACCGGGTCTATTGTAAGTCCGAAGACTTTCATCTTCATAAGCATGGGTCAGCTCCTCTCTTGATTGTTGCGTTGCGGTCCTTGCGGGCCTCACCCCGTAACGAGTTAGGAAATGCCCCGGTTATCGTCACGTTTATTATGGAGCCCGGCCCTGCCTCGATCCATTCAGGGGCCGGGAAGTTCACTATTCGCGAGCAGGATGTCCTGCCCATGAGATCGTTGACATCTATCTTGCTTTCGCCTTCGACGAATACTTCCATTGTCCTGCCTACAAGGGCCCTGCTCCGCTCCGTTGTTATTTCCCGCTGCTCTTCCTGCAGCGTCTGGAGGCGCTCTGAGCGCGTCTCAAGGGGCACCTGGCCTTCAAATGCCGCTGCCGCGGTATTTGGTCTCGGGGAGTACATGAAGGAAAATATATTGTCGAACCTCACCAGCCGCAGCAGCTCCATCGTGGCCTCGAAGTCCGCCTCTGTCTCGCCCGGAAAGCCGACTATGATGTCGGTCGTGATGGCCATGCCAGGGTAGAGGCTCTTCAAGAGCTCCACCTTCGCAAGGTACTCATTCCTTGTATATCCCCTGCCCATCCTGCTCAGCACCGCGTCAGAGCCTGACTGGATCGGCAGGTGTATGTGCCTGCAGAGCTTAGGCTCTTCCCCGAAAAGATATATGAGCTCCTTTGATATGTCCTTAGGGTGGGATGTTATGAAGCGCACCCTCTTTATAGCGTCAACGCGGCATACCATCCTCAACAGCTCAGGAAAAGATACGTCACCGCCGCCGCTCGTGCCGTAGGAGTTGACGTTCTGGCCTATGAGCGTCACTTCCTTTACGCCCCTATCAGCCAATCCCTCTATTTCGCCAAGTATGGAGGCGGAAAGCCTGCTTACCTCCCTGCCCCTCGTATACGGCACAATGCAGTATGAGCAGAAGTTATTGCACCCGCGCATGATGCTTACAAAGGCCTTCTCCCCTGAGGCAACAGGCTCTATGCCGTACTCCTCCGGGTCAATGGATTCGCTCATGGCGGTCGCGACGACCTTGCGGCCGCTGTCAGCCTCGAGTAGCATCTCGCGGAGCTTATGTACGTTGTGAGGGCCGAAGACGATATCGAGATGCGGCGCCCTCTTCAATAGCTTCTCACCCTGCTGCTGGGCAACACAGCCCGCGACGCCTATTATGAGACCAGGCCGCTCTTTTTTGAGAGTCTTGTACCTGCCGAGGGTCGAATAGACCTTCTGCTCGGCCTTATCCCTTATGGAACAGGTATTTATGAGAATAAGGTCAGCCTGGAGAGGGTCCTCGGTGCGGGCATAGGAAATACCCTTCAGGAGCCCGAGCATGCGCTCCGAGTCGTTCTCGTTCATCTGGCACCCGAAGGTCTCCAGGAAGACGAGCCTCGTTCTTGTCTGAAGCCCTTCCATACAGGTCCTGCATGTTTTTTCAGATGGTCAAAAAAGGTCCAGCACCATTGTAAGGTTTTTGGGAGGTCCCAGTCAAGTCGGTTTTGGGGAAGTTCTTGTTTTGAGAGGACTTTTGAGGCGAAAAGGCCGCCTCTGGCAGGCTGCCCTGGGCAAGCCTGCCAAAGACAAGTTCATGCGGTCAGTGGGCCTTGCGTTCAGAGGGTTCGGGCTTCACTATCCAGGGCGCTTCAACCCTGAACCTGGACTGAATCGCCTTTCCTGCCGTCTGTGCCTCTGCTCGGGTCGAGAAGAACCCTACCCTGACCCTCTGCCACTGGACGTCGTCTTTTGTGAAATGCGTGATATAGGAGTTGTAACCGGCCTTTTTAAGCGCGCCGGCAAGGCTCTGTGCCTCCGGAAGATTGGCGAACGAGGCCACATTTATGGCAAATGCCTTTGAGGCGTTATCCTCAGTTGCCTTCTTTGCCGCGGGTTTTGTCACCTTTTTTACTTCAGCCTTCTTTACCGGCTCCTCGGTCTTCTTTACAGCAGGGGCGACAGGGACCTTGACAGCAGGCTCAGCAGGCAACGCTGGCTGGACTGCGGCTTTTGGCTGGACTACCGGGGCTGGTTCAGCCTTTTTCGCTGGAGTGACAGCAGGCGTGTGAACGGGTGAAGCGCCCATCGGAGCGGGAGCCGGAGTAGTTTCCTGAGGCGATTGAGCTGGCACGGAACCGTCAGCAGCGGGAACGACCGTTGTAGCCGTATCCGGGGTCATGGCCTGCTCCTCGGCAGGGGCCGGGGCCTCTACCTTGGCCCTCATCGATATTACCTCAGGGCCTTCGTCCGTCTTCTTGCCTGAGGGCAGAAAGACGACGAGCAGGATTATGACGATCACTGCCGAGGCAGCTCCAATCAACAGTATCTTTTTATCCTTCAATTCGAGACCTCCCTTGTGTTCTCGTACTTTACTGTATTTAGCGAAATGAGGGCGACGAGTCCATCACCGCGCTCCTGAAATGAGCGCCGATGGCGGGTAATATAACATGAGTCATACCTCTCATATCAATGACTTTTTGGCATTGCACAATCACCCCTTGCAGGCTGCCAAATGGCAGACCGCCGTGAGCCTAATTGCGCGAAATGGTGCTTGAGAGAGGGCTTCAGTATGCCCAAAGACCTTTTTATGGCAGCCATGTTCTGGTATAATCCCGCCGGTATTCCATTAAATTCGCTCTTTTTTCTCACCAACAAAAATGACCTGTTCTCTCTCCAAAAAAGCGCTGCCGTTCCTTATAGTCCTTGCGCTCTCAGTCCCCTTTTTCGCGCCCCATCTATTCTTCGGCATAACGGACAGCATGGACATGCTCAACATCTCGGTGGCGGCATACGAGCTCGGAGACTTGAGCAGCGCGGTCAAGACCAACCTCGCGACAGGCGAGCAGGTAAGAGTATATTCAAAGTACGGCCTCGGACTGCCTTTGCTGATGGCGCCGTTCCTCTTCATCTACGACCTGCTTTCAGCCGTGACCCCGATAGAGCCTGAACACGTGCTAGGCGTCTTGAATATCATCGTGCTCGCGCTTACCGTCTCTGCGCTCTGTGCCGTCATAATCGAGCTCGGTTTCGGATACAAAAGGGCCCTCTTCCTCTCTGTCGCATCAGTATTCGGCACCTTTGCATTCGTCTACATGAACAACTTTCTATCGGAGCCCCTTCAGGGTCTCCTTCTTACGCTGGCCTTTCTCTTCGCGTTGAGGCAATCCAGGGGATACATCTACCCGGCGCTCTGCGCCCTCGCCCTATCTGCCATGGTCTTTACAAAGGCTGCAAGCCTGGTGCTTATCCCCTTCTTTATCTGCTATGTCCTTTACCGCTCAATAAAAGATCGGGCCCCGTCAGGATTGGCCTTCTTCATACTACCGCTCGCAGCTTCAGGGGCCGTCATGGCATGGCTCAATTACACGCGGTTCGGGTCGTGTTTCGTCTTCGGCTACGGCAGTGAGGCAGCGATGTTAGTTAACCCGGTTCTGGACGGGCTCAAGGACTTCATGTTAAATCCAGGCAAGGGCATC
>CAZDUP010000149.1:0-6499 GCA_964508625.1 uncultured Thermodesulfobacteriota bacterium | reverse complement strand
AAGAGGCCAGGAAGAACCACGAGAGATACGAGGAGCTCTACAAGAGGGAGATGGTCTCAGCGAGCCAGTACGACGATATGCGCACGCGCCACGACGTCGCATCTGCCCAGTTCCACCAGGCAGAGTCAGGCGTGGCAGAGGCTGAGGCAAGGCTCTCGCTGTCAGAGAAGAGGCTTGCCGACACCATAATCAAATCCCCCATAGACGGCGAGGTAAGCAGGCGCGTCATCTCCGCAGGGGAATACATAAACGAAAAGGCCCAGGCCTTTACCGTCGTTTCAACCGGTACGCTAAAATTCAAGGGTACCGTGGCAGAGGCCTCCGCGCCCAGGGTAAAGGCAGGGCAGGATGTCCTGGTCGCTGTAGAGGCGTTCAGGGACAAGGTCTTCAAAGGCAGGCTCACGCGGATAAGCCCGTCAGTGGACGTGCGCACGCGCACGCTCGAGGTCGAGGCGTCTGTGCCCAACCAGAACGGCGTATTGAAGCCGGGCTTCTTCGCAAGGGGCCTTATCTCCGCACAGAAGGAGGCCAACGTCGCCTTTGTGCCTGAGGCCGCGGTCTACTCTTTCATAGGCATAAACAAGGTATTCATAATCGACGGCAACTCCGCCAGGGAGCGTATGGTGGCTGTGGGCGCAAAGGAGCAGGGCTTTGTGGAGATAAGCGGAGAGGGCATAGAGCCCGGCCAGAAGGTTGCTACCTCAAACCTCGCGAACCTCTTCGAGGGCGCGGCAATCACAACGCAGAAGTAATCCTATGTCACTCTACGAGATATGCATAAAAAGACCGGTATTCGCGACCATGCTCATCATGAGCCTCGTCGTCATGGGGCTCGCTTCGTACAGGGACCTCGGCCTTGACATCTTCCCCAAGGTGGACCTGCCGACGGTCACCATAACCACGAGGCTCGAGGGAGCGAGCCCTGAGGAGATAGAGAGCCAGATAACCAAGCCCATCGAGGAGGCCGTCAACACGATAAGCGGCATCGACGAGCTAAGGTCGACCACCATCGAGGGCCAGTCCCAGATCTTCGCGACATTCCTCCTTGAGAAGGACATCGACGTGGCCTCGGACGAGGTGAGGGACAAGGTGTCCCGCATACTCTCCGAGCTGCCGCCCGGCACCGACTCGCCTATCATAGAGAAGTTCGACCCTGACTCCATGCCCATCATGTCGATGGTAGTCTCCGGCAAGCGATCGCCCAGGGAGGTCACTGAGATTGCCGACAAGAAGATAAAGCGCCAGCTCGAGTCCGTTAAAAACGTCGGCGCGGTGACGCTCGTTGGCGACAGGCGGCGAGAGATACAGGTAATCATAGAGCCGGACAGGCTCACTGCCTACGGCCTGTCCATAGCCCAGGTAAGGGACGCCATACGGAAGCAGAACGTCGAGGTCCCGGGCGGCAGGGTCACGTGGGAGGCCACCGAGCAGGGCCTCCGGACAATGGGACGAATAGAGGACGTCAGGGACTTCGGCGGCCTCATCGTCGCTGACAGGAAGGGCGCGCCAGTGCGCCTGAACGACATAGGCAGGGTCCTCGACACTGAAGAGGAACCGAGGAGCATCTCGCGCCTTGACGGAAAGAACGCGGTATCGGTCCTCATAAGAAAGCAGTCCGGCACCAATACGGTCGAGGTCATCGACAAGGTGAAGGAACGCCTTGATGAAATAAAATCAGCGCTTCCCTCTGATATCGAAATAGAGGTCGTGATTGACCAGTCGAGGTTTATAAAAAAATCCATAAGCCAGGTCGAAGAGCACCTCGTGATGGGAGCCGTGCTGGCGAGCCTCATAATACTCCTTTTCATCCGCAACTGGAGGAGCGCGCTCATAGCGGCCGTCGCCATACCGACATCAATCATCGGCACCTTCACGCTGATGAAGTTCATGGGCTTTACGCTCAACAACATGACGCTCCTTGCCCTTTCGGTCTGCACCGGCATAGTCATAGACGATGCGATTATAGTCCTCGAGAACATATTCAGGCACATGGAGGAGGAGGGAAAGACGCCCCTTGAGGCAGCGTTGAAGGGCACGAAGGAGATAGCCCTCGCGGTCATGGCGACGACCCTTTCGCTCGTGGTCATATTCCTGCCAATAGCCTTCATGAAAGGCACCGTGGGCCTCTTCTGGAAGAGCTTCGGGTTGACCGCCACATTTGCCATCATGATCTCTCTTCTCGTGTCGTTCACGCTGACGCCCATGCTCTCCTCGCGCTTTTTGAGGCTCAAGGAGGCGAAATCAGCGTCAAAGGACTCCAGGGTATATTCCATAGTAGAGGGGGCCTACTTGAAGCTCCTCGGCTGGAGCCTCCGCCACAGGGCCATCGTCATCATAGCGGCCGTTGCCATGCTCTTTTCCGTGGTGCCTCTCTCAAAGCTGTCCAAGGCCGAGTTCATAGCTGACGATGACATGAGCGAGTTCGAGGTGATAGTGGAAACACCCCCGGGGTCTTCCCTGGATAAGAGCTCGGAGATAATTGCCGAGGTCGAGAAGAAGATAGCTTCCATCCCAGAGGTCGAGCACACATTCACTACCATAGGCGTAAGGGGGCAGTACCTCTCGAACGTGACCGACGCGTCCATCTACGTCGATCTCAAGCACATGTCAGAGAGGGAGAAGAGCCAGAAGGAGCTTATGCAGGAGGTGAGGGTGCTCCTGAAGGACATGCCGGGCCTGAGGATAAGCGTCCAGCTCATAAACCTCGTATCCGGCGGCGGCTTTAAGGCGACCCCCTTTAACCTCGTTCTCCGCGGCCCGGATCTAGCCGGGCTCGACAGGCACTCCGGCGAGATAATAAACGGCCTCAAGGCCATACCAGGCTTTGTCGACACGGACACCGGCCAGGCATTGAAGCACCCGGAGCTGCAGGTGCACATAGACAGGCAGAAGGCATCTGACCTCGGGGTGAGCGTGGACGCCATTGCCGCGAGCCTGCGCACGATGGTAGGCGGTGAGAAGGTATCGCTCTTCAGGGAAAAGGACGAGCAGTACAACGTGAGGCTCCGCCTTGGCGAGGACTACAGGAAGGACTCTGCGAGCATCTATACGCTCACGGTGCCGGGTTCTGACGGCATGCTCGTGAAGCTAAACAACGTAGCGCAGCTTACGCCAGGCACGAGCCCCGGCCAGATAGACCGCTATGCCCAGGAGAGGCAGATAACCATAATATCCAACCTCCACAACAAGCCCCTTGGCGAGGCCGTCACTGACGCCAACAGGCTGGTGAAGGAGATGAAGCTACCGCCCGAGTACTCGACCTCGTACCTCGGCAGGGGCAAGCTCATGGCAGAGGCCTTCCAGAACTTCCTCATAGCCTTTGTTCTGAGCATCATCTTCATATACATGGTGCTTGCCGCCCAGTTCGAGAGCTTCGTCCATCCGCTGTCCATAATGACGTCTATATTCATTGCCATACCCTTTGGCATCCTGAGCCTCATACTTGCCGGGAACACGCTCAACATCTACAGCGTAATGGGCATGTTCATCCTCATAGGAGTAGTGAAGAAGAACGGCATACTCCAGGTGGACTATACCAATACGCTCAGGGCCCGCGGCATGGACAGGTTCGAGGCCCAGATGCTCGCCAACAAGGTAAGGCTCCGTCCCATACTCATGACCACCTTCGCCATCATCGCGGGCATGCTGCCCGTGACCCTCGGCAAGGGCGACGGGTCCTCCTCGAGGGCCTCGATGGCAGTCGTCATCGTTGGCGGCCAGGCAATGTGCCTGCTGGTTACGCTCCTCGTCATACCGGTCGTCTATTCGGTCCTCGACGACATACGGCTGCCCGCATTCATGAGGTCATTCCGGCTGCCGTGGAAGAAGAGAGAAGCGCTCATCAAGCCTTGACAGTTCCTGCCAAAGAAGAAATAATCTGATTACAGTACATGAGGAGGCCCTTTCCATTGAAAGGGCCTCCGTCCTTCAACAACGGGGTGTCAGATGAAGCTCCTCTTTGCAGGCGACGTCATGCTCGGCCGGCTCGTCAACAGGGAGCTATCCAGGAGGCCGCCTGAGTATCCCTGGGGCGATACGCTATCCCGGTTCAAGGAGGCGGACGCCCGGATAGTAAACCTCGAGTGCGTCATATCCGACAAAGGGCGGCCCTGGAGCGCCACGCCAAAGGCATTTCACTTCAGAACAGACTCGAAGAACATCGAATGCCTGAGGATTGCTGGCATAAACGCCGTATCCATCGCCAACAACCACTCGCTCGACTACGAGTACGACGCGCTCTTCGAGATGACGGCGGCTCTGGACAGGGCAGGGATTGCCCGCGCCGGGGCCGGGAAGGATATCAGCGAGGCGAGCTCCCCGGCCTTCTTCGAGGCTGCCGGAAGGCGGTGCGCGATGATAGCCTTTACTGACAACGAACCTGCCTGGGAGGCCAGGAAGGACAGGCCGGGCGTCTATTACGTGCCAGTGGACCTCGACGACCCGAGGGCCGAGGGGCTCTTCGAGAGGGTGGGTCTCTTGAGAAAGCACTCTGACGTTGTCATCGTATCCGCCCACTGGGGCCCGAACTGGGGCTACTCTCCACAGGCATCTCACATCCCGTTCGCCAGAAGGCTCATCGAGAGCGGGGCTCAGATCGTATTCGGCCACTCATGCCATGTATTCCAGGGCATAGAATTCTACCTGGGAGGCGCGATAATCTACGGGGCAGGGGACTTCATAGACGATTATGCGGTTGACGAGGAGGAGAGGAACGACGAATCGTTCATATTCGTGGCAGAGGCGGACAGGAAGTTGAGGTCACTGCGCCTCTACCCGACGGTAATAGAGGCCTTCAGCGCGAGGATGGCCGAATCCCCGAGGGCAGAGTTAATTGCCGCGAAGATGAAAAACCTCTGCCCGGAGTTCGGGACAATGGCAAAATGGGATGAAAATGAGGGCTGCCTCATCGTTTCGCACGGCTGAGGCCCCTTGTTTTTTCATGACGAAAATCATATAATATTGGGGTTGAATAGAGTAAATTTCATATTGACCATATACCGCAAGGAGGAATGACGATGCCCGAGATTACAGGCCACATGACCACAGGCGAGGTCACGACGAGATGGCCTTCGACAAAAGAGGTCTTCTCAAGGCACTTCGGCTCAGGCTGCTTTACCTGCCCGGCATTCGGCGGCGAGCCCATCTCAATGGCCTGCGCCATGCACTCGACCGACGTTGATATGTTCGTGGGCGAGCTAATCGAGGCTGCCAGGAAGGACGAGGCCGCAAAGGCTTAAAGCTCAAAACAGCAGCAGATAATCACGGGACAGTGTGCCTTGCGGCCTCTGTCCCGTTTTTAATTTCCTTTTCTGCAATAAGCCCGGAATAGATAGACGCAATCGCGGCGTTTATCTTGAGGCTGTCGTATTTGCCTTCTACAAAACGCCTCCCTGCCTCGCCCATCTTTAACCAGCTATCCGGGTTCCGGGCCAGCAGTCCGATTTTGTCGGCAAGGGCCGCCTCGTCCCTTTCCGGGCAGAGATAGCCGGTCGTGCCGTCGAGCACGCCTTCGGGTATTCCGTTGTGCCAGGTGGAGACTACCGGCATGCCGGCTGCCTGTGCTTCCTGCAGTACAAGGGCCTGCCCCTCCCTGTCCTGCTCTTTCGACGTGACGCTCGGGAGCAGGAAAAGGTGATTGGTGTCGTATAGGGCCGCGGCCTCCCTGTCGTTCACGTCAAAAAGGAAGTTTACATGGCCGGTTATCTTGAGCGAGCCCGCAAGAGTCAGGAGCCCCGCCCTTTCAGGACCGTCCCCGGCTATGGTGTATGTGACCTTCATGCCTCTTGAGACAAGCATCTTTACGGCCTTCAGGGCGTACTCGTGCCCCTTCTTCTCGACCAGGCGGCCGATTGTCAGCAGCCGCAGGGGCTCGCCCGGCCTCATCGACCTTTTTTTGAAACTGATTTTGCTGAGGTCCACGCCCACTGGCAGCACGATGAGCCTGCTCTCATCGCATCCGAGTTCGATCGCCCGCTTTCTCGTAAAGTCCGTGTTGGCTATGAACAGGTCCCCGTGCCTGAAGAGCACGTCGTAATATCCCGGAGCTGCCTTGAAAGGCAGGCTGTTGAAGTCGTAGCCGTGAAATGAGGTTATGTACTTGCCCGGGATGCCCATGAGCTTCAGGTATATGGCAAGCGCGCCGTTTATCCCGAAATGCGAGTGTATGATATCGAAGCTCTTGCCGAGGAACGGGGCAAAGAGATGCAGTATCTTGAGCGAGAGGGCCTTCTTGCCGTAGCTCAGGAAGTTAATTGACCTTACGACATCGGCAGGGGCCCTGCCGATGTTGGCAGCGAAGAGTTTCATGCCCGAGACCGTGCGCTTGAGCCGCTCCTCCGGCGTTTCGAAATAGTAGGTCCTTTTCCGGAGCCCGTATTTTTCAACGTCTGAATGCACCTTCTCCTCCCTGCCGCTGTACTCGGCGAATATGGTGACGTTGTGCCCCATATCCAGAAGTCCGGTTATCTGGCTCAGGATAAAGGTCTCGGAGAGCTTGGGG
>CAZDUP010000148.1:0-6544 GCA_964508625.1 uncultured Thermodesulfobacteriota bacterium | reverse complement strand
CATCGCATTGGACTCGACCTAAGGCCTCTTAAGGGGCACTGAGGCGTGGGACACGGGCGCGGGCATAACGGTCCCGGTCGTAAAGCCGGTCCTCGGGCGCATAATAAACGTCATCGGCGAGCCTGTTGACGAGATGGGCCCCATCGACTCTCAGAAGCAGTACGTCATTCACCGCCCTGCCCCGACATTCGAGCAGCAGTCCACCAAGATGGAAGTCTTCGAGACGGGCATCAAGGTCGTCGACCTCCTCACCCCGTACCTCAAGGGCGGAAAGATCGGCCTCTTCGGCGGCGCGGGCGTGGGCAAGACGGTTCTCATCATGGAGCTCATCAACAACGTCGCAATGCAGCACGGCGGCTTCTCGGTCTTCGGCGGCGTCGGCGAGAGGACGAGGGAAGGAAACGACCTCTGGGAAGAGATGAAGGAATCGGGCGTTCTCGGCAAGACCGCTCTCGTCTACGGCCAGATGAACGAGCCCCCTGGAGCGAGGGCAAGGGTCGCGCTCACCGCGCTCACGATGGCAGAGTACTTCAGGGACGAGGAGAACCAGGACGTCCTTCTCTTCATAGACAACATATTCAGGTTCGTACAGGCCAACTCAGAGGTCTCGGCGCTCCTCGGACGTATCCCCTCGGCCGTCGGCTACCAGCCGACGCTCGGCACGGACGTGGGCGGCCTCCAGGAGAGGATCACCTCTACGGTAAAGGGCTCCATCACCTCGGTGCAGGCCATTTACGTTCCTGCGGACGACCTCACTGACCCGGCCCCTGCGACGACCTTCGCGCATCTGGACGCCACCACCGTTCTTTCAAGGCAGATAGCCGAGCTCGGCATATACCCTGCGGTCGACCCGCTGGATTCCACCTCGCGAATCCTCGACCCGCAGGTCGTCGGCGACGAGCATTACTCGACCGCCAGGCTCGTTCAGGCCATCCTGCAGAAGTACAAGGACCTCCAGGACATCATCGCCATCCTCGGCATGGACGAGCTCTCTGAGGAGGACAAGATGACGGTCGCGAGGGCGAGAAAGATTCAGCGGTTCCTCTCGCAGCCCTTCTTCGTCGCAGAGCAGTTCACCGGAACGCCCGGCAAGTACGTGAGCATCAAGGACACCATCAAGGGCTTCCTCATGATTGCAAAGGGCGAGCTTGATGACATCCCGGAGCAGGCGTTCTACATGGTCGGCACCATTGAAGAGGCCCTCGAGAAGGCGGAGAAGATCAAGGCAAGCGTCTAAGGAATAGGATAAATGGCGAATACATTTAAACTTGAGATAGTGACACCCCAAAGAAGACTTCTATCCCTTGATGTCGAAGAGATGAAGGCACCCGGGCAGGAGGGCGAGTTCGGCGTCCTTGCCGGGCACACCCCCTTTCTTACTGTCCTTAAGCCCGGAGCAATAGTCTACAAGGCAGGCGCTGATATCGGCGTGCTCGCCGTAAGCCGCGGCTACGCAGAGGTCCTTCCTGAAAAGACCACTGTGCTGGTCGATTACGCGCTGCCAGAGGCTGAAATCGACGGCGACAAGGCAAAGTCAGACGCCCAGACAGCCGAAGAGGCCCTGAGGGCAATGACCCAGGATGACCCTGCCTACCAGCTGACGCTCGACAGGCTCGAGTACGCAAACGCGAGGCTCAGGGTAAAAGAGGGGCTGAAGAGTTAAAAGTAGATAAGATAGAAAAACTGAAGGCGGTGCAGAAATGCACCGCCTTTTTTATTGGCGCGAATCTACTGCTGCGGCCTTACCGAATTGGATAGTATGAGGTCATAGCTGAACTTCATGTACTGCTGGAACTCTTCCATGACCGGCCTGTATTCCTTTTCAGGCATTCCCTTCAACCTGTTCTGGGCAGGCTCTGCCCTGTAGTCATAGAGCCCAAGGGGGTTCTGCAGGTCAGTCATGAGCATGTATCTTCCGTCCACCCATACGAACATGTCTCCCCTTGGCAGGAGCGCCCTCCTCTCTCCGTCAGAGAGTATGGATTTGCCCCATGATGTAAATGGCGCATTGACGTTCAGCATGTCGAGCACAGTGGGCAGTATGTCGACCTGGCTCGCTACACCCTCATAGACAGAGGGCTTCACGCCTGCCCCGTAAAAGAGGCACGGTATATGGTAGTTATTGTATATGCTGTCACCCGTAGAGACGCCTTCCGTGTGGTCAGCGACGATTACGAAGAGCGTGTCCTTGAAATATTTCGATTGCCTCGCCTTCTCGAAGAACTTGCCCAGAGCATAGTCCGAATACCTCATCGAATTGAGAAAGTCCCTGTGCTCGACATCCTTCCCGAAGTACTCGAAATCTTTTGACGGGACCTTGTAGGGCGTATGCGAGGTGAGCGAATATACCACGCCGAAGAAGGGCCCCTTCATCTTATCGAACTCTTCATGGGCGCGAAGGAAGGCGTACTCGTCGTAGACGCCCCATACGCCGTCGTCTATGCCTTCGAGACTGCCGAAGTCCTCCCTCGAGAGGTGCCTCTCGAAGCCGAACCTCCTGGCGAGAGAGTCGAACCCGAGTGAGCCAGGCCTTGCCCCGTGTATGAATATGGTATCGTATCCGTTCCTCTTCAACGCGCTCACTGCAGGCTCGAGCCTCGTCTGGTACAGGAGGCCGCCCTGGTCAAGGGACATGCCCTTCCACGACGGCATGGAGCCGAGTGTCGCGGTAAGCCCCTCGTAAGACCTCTGCGCATTGGCAAAGCAGTTGTTGAGGAGCATGCCATCTTTTGATAGAGCGCTGAAGACGGGCGCTGCATCCAGCCCGCCGTTAAGCGCTCCGGTGAACTTGGCGCTCCAGCTCTCCATAACGAAGATGACCACATTCATCTTCTTCCCGCCGTCCGGATAATTATATTTTCTGAAAAGCGGATACTCCGGGACCGAACTCTCTTTTTCCCTGTCCACTATGAAGCCGGCCACGTCTGCAACGTTCTCGAATTTCATGCTCTTAAGACGCTCGAGGTTTTTGTCCTCTCCAGTGTTGTAAAGAGTGTTGAAGGTAGAATATATGCCGTTCAATGCAAGCGCGCCGAGCTCTATCCTGTCGCTGGCAAAGGCGTTCTTTATGCTCATGGGCTTCATCTGCACCCCGCCGCGCGCGAATACGACCGTGAGGGCGATGATGAGGAGATAGGCAAAGGCGTCAAGGCCAACGCAGGCGATATATGAACCCTTCTTCTCAAGGGGCGAGCCCGTCCTGCGCCTCAAAGACCTGACAAAGACTGCTGAAAAGAGGGCTATGAAGACGATGAGCCCGATGAACTCCGGGACATACCTCGCAAGCCCTATCTTCAATATGACGTCGGTATCCTTCCAGGTGTTCCCGAGCTCGAAGGTGAGGTGCCTCTGCGCGTAGGTAAAGTACTGTATGTCTATAAAGTTGTAGACGAGAAGGACGATGTACCAGATGAGAAGACCGGCAAGGATGCCTCTCCTCAAAAATCTGCTCAGCGCAACTCCTGGAAAGAATAGCACCAGAAAGAACGGGGCGGACATGATGCTCACGGTCGAGAGGTCGAACCTCGCGCCCTGGGCAAAGGCCTTTAATATGGAGGATGCATCTATGCCGGCGTAGGCGCCGCTGTACTTGAGGAAAAAATAGACCCTCAAGAGGCCGAGGGCCGCGGTAAGGAGCAGCAGCAGGGTGAAGTAGCCTGAGAGCCGGTGCCTGAAGTGGCCGAGTATGTTCTTCAGATTGAAGCCGTTCACAATAAAAACGTCCCTAAACGGCCCGTTCTGTCAACGGGCCGATAAATTGTCGATAATTATAATTGAAAGAAGTTGGAATGTCTTGGAATTATTACGTCATGCGCCCTTCTTGGGCGTGATGGTAAGTTTTGTCTTGCCGTCTTTGATAGTCACCTTGAAATCGACATCCTTGGTCTTGTACTGCTCCTCGACCTTTTTCCTGTACTGCTCGACGGTCTTCTTGAGGGCCTCAGGGGTCAGGCCCTCGACGCTCTCATTGCACGACTTTCTTGCCTCTATGTACTTCGAATAAAGGTCGTCAAAGCCGTTGCCGCTTTTGGCCGGTGCTTCCTTCCGGACAGGCGCTTCCACGGCCCGTTCAGGCCCTGGCCTCCTGAGGGCGCTCTCGAGCTCCATGCCGCCCTCGCCCTTTCTCACATAAGTGCCCTCATCGATAGCGCGGAGCACCCTTGTCCAGTACTGCTTGTATGTATTGTACTTGGCGACTATTGCATTTAGCTTGAACTTGAGCCCGGTATTAGTGAGCTGCCTGTTGCTCAAGGATAGCACGGCCCTGTCGACCTCGTCACGCAGCTTTGCCGGTTCCCTCTTCTGGATCTTGGCAAAGTACTGCTCGTAGTCGACCTTGAGCCTCGCGATCTTTGAATCGAGCTGTTCTATGTCGTCTTTATCGCTCATCGTTTATCCCCAATAGTTATTCCGGGCGGCCCGGCTACCAAGGATACCATGGCCGGAAAACAGGTCTGTGATATAGATAACGGCCTCTCCTATACGGCCGGTATCACTGTCAATTCTGCACCTTTATTGCCTGGATATCCCCGCCAGCGCCGAGCCCTATGGCAAGCGGCATAGAGACATAATGCTTTCTCCTCGACGCTCCGTCCTCGTGGATGGCGACCCCGATGGATACTACATCGCCATCATTTATGACCACGTTGTATCTGCCTGAGGCCGCGCGCCGTATCTTGAATACGGCGGTGTACCTGCCGTCCGCGAAGGCGCCGGTCCCATCGAAGCCGGGCTCATCCTCCCAGGCCCTCGTGTCGAATATCCAGCCGTCCTCGGCCTTTGCCCTGCCTCCGGAGAACTCTATCGATTTGAGGTCGATGACGCCATTTTTGAATCGCGAATCAGCGTCAGGCCTTTTCGTGTCCCATGCGCTCCTTGCATAGGCCGCGTAGAGACGCACCTCGTCCTTGCCCCTGTATGCCTGGCTGGCTTCCAAGTCTTTTTTTGCCGGTGCATCAGGCATGGAGCTCAGGTCATTATGGCAGGTGATGAAACAGCCGTACTTGCCGAAGGCAGGCTCCGCCTTGTTAAGCTGTATTGATATCCTGTCAGAGGCCCTGCCTTTGCCGGTCCAGCCAGTGCCCTTCGAGAGCCAGCTGAACCTGATATAAAGGTTCTCGGCGTCGTACGCAGCCTGCACCCCGGCTGAGAGCACGCCCTTTCTGCCAGCGGCCGGCTCCGGCTCAAAGGGCTTGTGAGACCTCTTCATCTTCATCGAGCCCGAGACTATGTCGTCGGCCTTGAGGTCGAGCTTGCCGCCCTTGTCCAGGTGGCAATGCCTGCAGTCCTTCTTGCCTTTCTTAATCTCGCGGGCGCCGAGCCTGTGGTCTTCGCTCATGAGAAAGTCCCACGAGCTCACGCCCGGGTAGAAGAGCTTCACCTCGGCGGGCTTTACGCGCGGCCAGTCTGGCTGCCCCGCATTTGCCTGCCCAGGGGCTGCCGCAGATAAAATGAACATGAGAAGCATGCCTGTTGCCATGCCGATACGCATCTTAAGCCTCCGTTTCCGGTTAAGCCTTGAAGTTGGCGACCGTGCTCTTCAATGCCTCAGCCTGCCTGTTCATCTCTTCGACGGTCCTCTCAAGCCTTGCCGCCAGCGCCGCGTTGTCCTCAGCCGCCGTCCTCACGGTGTCCACCGCGTCCACTATCCTCTTCGAGAAGACCATCTGCTCAGAGGTCGCGTCCGCGACCCTCGATATCTTCTCCAGGACCCTGAATATCGCCTCGGCGACCCTCCTGGTCTCCCTTGCCTGCTCCACGGTAGAGCCCTTCACGCGCTCCATGAACTCCCTCATCTGGGCCGTGTCCTTCAGTATCTCCTTCGCAGCGTGCGACTGCTCGCCAGAGGCGTGCTTTATGTCCCCGACCATGTCGCTCATCACCTGCACGGAGCTCGCTATCTGGCTCGCGCCCTTGGTCTGCTCCATCGTGGCCTTCTCGATGAGCTTGGCCATCTCAAATGACCTGCGCGACGAATCGAGTATCTTTATGAGCGCCTCCTGCGCGTTCCTGGAGAGGGCGACGCCGTCCTCGACCTTCTCGGAGCTCCTCCTCATCGACTCCACGGAAATAGCGACCTCGCTCTGGACCTGCGTGATGAGCCCGGCTATCTCCTTTGTGGAGGCGGTCGTCCTCGTGGCAAGGTCCTTTACCTGGCGCGCCACGACGGCAAAACCCTTGCCGTGCTCACCTGCCTGGGCCGCGAGTATCGTGGCATTGAGGGCCAGCAGGTGCGTTGTCTCGGCAATCTCGTTTATGACCGTCAGTATCTTCCCTATCTCCTTGGACCTCTCGCCAAGGCGGTTTATGACAAGGGCTGTCGAGGCAACCTCCTCGCTCACCTTCTCTATGCCTTCCCTGGTCTTGACGACCGAGGCCATGCCGAGGTCCTCGGCATCGACCCTCACGGTCTCAGCGAGCTCGGCCTGGCTCCTCGAGTAGGTCTCGACCTCCTTGACCTTCTCGCCTATCTCTATTATGGACGAAACGACCTCCTCCGTATTCCTGAAGAGCTCGTCAACGTTGGACGCGACCTGGTTTATGG
>CAZDUP010000147.1:3529-6639 GCA_964508625.1 uncultured Thermodesulfobacteriota bacterium | reverse complement strand
TATCTTGCCGAAGACCGAATCGTATTTGAGGAGATGCGCAAGGGTGGGGGCGTCGGTGACGTCGTTTATGCAGACGAAGTCGATTTTATTGAGGTCATTGAGCGATGCCCTCAATATATTTCTCCCGATGCGCCCGAAGCCGTTGATCGCTACCCTTACCATCGTATTCCCTCCATATAGCTAATAGTCTCACCCCAGTGGGCGGTAATTTATGTATTTCGAATACTTCCAGGGCCCGGTGAAAATCCTTGAAAAGATCAGCCGGACTGGCAACATCAGATGCAAAAACAGGCGAAAACGTATCTTAATTCAAGGTAAGGACAATGTCAACCGGGCCTGAAGGCTTTTTTCCGGTACGCGGCCCTCAGTTGCTGTAGCTGTAACGGCTGAACTCCTTCCTCAATTCCCTGACCGACATCTGCCCCGGTGCTGTCTTGCCTGTAATAGACCCATAGGTAAAAAGAGAGCCTAAAAAGGGGAAAAAGACCCTTGACGCTGCCCCGAGCGGCCCCATGCCGATGACGATAAGCCCTTGAGACAGTGACAGAAGGCTTGTAAGCCTCCTGAGGTCGCCTGTCGAGGTGACGTAGGTGGCCACCTTAACGATATCAGCGCCGGATCTACGGGCTGACATTATGATTTCCTTGAGCTTTTTGTCTCCGGGAGTGGACTTGAAGTTATGGTAGGAGACTATGGTCTTCTTTCCCTCTTTTTTTGCTGATTTTAGCACACTTTTCAATATCCCGCTCGAACTTGCCTCTATATCGACATAATCGGCGGACTTCATGAGGGAATTGAAGAGAGATAGCCTCTGCTCATCGGGTATGTCCCTCGCGCCCCCTTCCTTTTTGCTCCTTATGGTAAGGATGAGCGGAAGCCTCGATGAGTGCCTTATCTCATCCAGGTAAGCGGCCAGACGGATTGGGTCCAGGCTCCTCATCATATCAATGCGTGCTTCGATGAGGTCTGCCCCCTCACGGACGGCTTTTTTTACGGCGGCCATGGCAGTTGAGCCCACCACGACAGCAGCTATCTTCGGTCTTTTATTGACAGTGCGCGACATCGGATCTTTTTTACATCGAGTAGTTAAAAAATAAAACGATGGCAAAGAGGGATTGAGGAGCGGAATATACCTTCACTTAATCGGACATAAAAGTCAAGGGGAAAGCCTCTGACAAGAGGTCGTGTCCTCATGGCCGTTCATTGCTGAAAACATTTTAATGGACGATATTGTCAAATTTTAATTTACATATATAATAATCCATCCCGAGTGTGAGCGGACTTCCTCTCTTTTTAGCTGGAACTATCTGAAAAATTAGAAGCATTCACCTTGAACTGCGGGACGATGCCGGGATATAATGTCCGGTGCATTGTTCCCGCCCCTGTCTTTTGCATCGGGCATGTGATAGGCGGGGAACTATTTATGGAGCTTATATGGGCGCAGTAGGAGCCGTACTCGGTCTGTTCCTTTGTTTCTCGCTGGCCATCTCCTATATTTCAGGAGACAAGGAGAAGAACAGGCTTGAAGGGCAGATAAAGGAAAAGAGGGTCAGCGAGCGCAAGATGGAGGATGATCTCTTCATCACCAAGCAGAAGCTTGCGCAGGAGGCCGAAAACTATAAAGAGCTCGACAGCAAGTACCGCGCTGAGCAGAACGACAAGAAGAGGCTTGAGAGGGCCCTTGCCCTCGAGGAGAGGCAGAGGAGGATCCTCGAGAGGGAGGGGGTCGCCGCAAACGTCGATCTCGAGAGGGAGCGCGAGAAGATAAAGGCCGAGGTCGAGGCCAAGGCAAAAGAGGAGATGAAGGAGCTCGAAGGCAAGCTCAACGCCGCGGAAGAGGCGAAGAAGCGCATGCAGGCCGAGATGGTACTCTCGATAGAGGAAGAGGCGAGGAAGAAGGCCGAGGCCGCGTGGACCCAGGCCGAGCTCGCGCGCGCAAAGGCCCAGGAGGCCATTACAAAGTCCGCTGAGCTTGAGAAGAAGATAAAAGAGCTCGAAGGCTCGGCAAAATCAATGGAGGCCTCGCTCAAGGAGCAGGAGACCGCGAGAAAGAACGCGGAGATGAGGCTCCTGGAGGCCCAGGCTGCCAGGGAGACGCTCGAAGCAAGGGCAAAGGAGGCCGAAGAGGCCGTCATATCGGCAAAGGCGACCGCAGAGACAGTAAGGGAGGCGCCGCTTGACGCCCCGGCCGGCGCATCATCTGCCGAGCTGGAAGCAGCGAGGAAGGCTGCCGATATCAACATGGCAAAGGCCCAGGAATCGGCCGTCGTCATATCGAGCCTCGAGAAGTCCCGCGATGAGGCAAAGGCAAAGCTCGATGCGAGCGCATCCGAAATATCCGCGCTCAAAAGAGAGATAGCCGGCATTAACGCTGAAAGAGATCAGCTCAAGGCTGATGCCGCTGAGAAGTTGCAGGTCATAACTGCCCTGAGAGAGGAATTGAACGCCTCAAAGCAGGCGGAAGCAGCTCTCGCCGTAGAGCTATCCACCAAAGTCGCCTCAGCCGAAGATATCCGCCGAAAGGCCCAAGCCGAGATGAAGGCAGCGGTAGAGGCTGAGGCAAAGAAGGCCGAGGCCGCGCTTGCCGAAGTCCAGCGCGCCGCGTCAAAGGCCCAGGAAGAGGGCGCGAAGAGGGCCGAGCTTGAGATAAAGATAAGGGAAATAGAGAAGACGAACGAGCTGATGCAGGCCTCCATCGGCCAGTACGAGGCGGCAAGGAAAGATGCCGAATCGAAGCTCGCAAGCGCAATAGATGAAAAATCCGCGCTCGAGAAGAGGGTCGGCGAGGCTGAAGAGGCGCTCGTTGCCGCGCGTGCCCGGACAGAGTCTGTGATTGAGGCCTCGCTCGACGAGAAGTCCGCAAGCCCTGAAGAGCTTGCGGCAGCCAGGCGCGCCGCCGAAGCCGCAGTGAAGGAGAAGGAGGCGGCTGAGGCAAAGGTCGCCCTGCTTGAGAATGCAAGGGACGAGGCCGCGAAGAAGCTCGAGGAGAGCCGCGCGGCGATCGTGGCCCTTGAACAGGACGTGGCAAGGCTCTCCTCGGAGAGGGAGCTTGTCAGCAAGAGCACGGCCGAGCAGTCCGAGTCTGTAGCCATGCTTAAAGAGGACCTCGA
>CAZDUP010000147.1:0-3519 GCA_964508625.1 uncultured Thermodesulfobacteriota bacterium | reverse complement strand
GCTCGCCTCCCTCGAGGAGACGAAGACTGCGCTTGCCTCTGAGACCAGGTTGAGGGAAGACGAGACGAAAAAGGCCCTGGCCGCTGCCCAGGAGGCGGAGCTTGCCAGAAAGGCCGTAGCCGAGGCCGCTGCAAAGAGCGCGGGGCTTGAGGCGAAGTTGAAGGACCTCGACTCTGCCGGCAAGGCGATGGAGGCGGCCCTTAAAGAGCACCAGGGCGCCAGGGCCGAGGCCGAGAGGGTGCTCGCCGAGGAAAAGGCGATAAGGAGCACGCTCGAATCAAAGCTCATGGAGACAGAGGCCTCGCTCGTGTCCGCGAGGGCCTCCCTTGACGAGATGACCCGCTCTACGTCCGCCAGGGCGCAGGCCCAGCCGGTTGCCTCGAAAGAGGCCGAGCTGGAGGCCGCAAAGAAGGCGGCGGAGACCGCAAAGGCAGAGGCGGCCTCTGCCAGAAAAGAGCTTGAGTCAGCGAACCTCATTATAGCGGAGCTTGAAAGGTCAAAGGCCGAGGCGCGGACAAGGCTCGACGAGAAGACTGCGTCGGTGGCTGCGCTTGAGACCCAGATAGCCCGGCTCACGGCAGACGCTGAGAAGATAAGGATGACCGAGGCGCAGAGGGCGGCCGAGGCCGCAAGCCTCAAAGAAGATCTCCTTGCAGCGAAAAATGCCGAGGCGGCGCTCAAGGAAGAGCTCGCTGCCCAGTCAAAGGCAGCAACGGAAAAGCTCGCGGCCAGCGACAGGGAAAGGCAGGAGCTTTCGGCAAAGATCGCCCTGCTCGAAGGGAACCTCTCTGCCGCGGAAGAGGCGAGGAAGACTTCGATCGATGCGTCGAGGTCAGGGCTTGAAGCCATGGCATCTCTTGAAAAGGAGATAGCAAGGCTCAAGGGTGAAAAGGAGCTTGCTGCAAAGGACTCATCGGAGAAGGCCGCGGCGCTCGCCCAATTGACCAGAGAGGCAGAGACATCAAGGCAGGCTGAGAAAGAGCTCAGGGCTGAGATAGCGAAACTACCGGGCGCGGACGCTGTCGCGGCAAAGGAAAAAGAGAGGCTCCTTTTCGTTGACAGGATAGCACTCCTCGAGACGGAGCTCAAGGCCTCTGCCGATGCAAGGGCGGCAAGTGAAGCCGCTGCAAAGGCAAGGGCAGAGTCCATAGCAAACCTTGAGAAGGAACTGGCAAGGCTCTCTTCTGAAAAGGATATCGCGTCAAAGGACGCGACTCAGAAGGCAGGGCAGATAGCGCTCCTCACAAAGGAGCTTGAAGCGGCCAGGGCAGCGCACGCGGGGCTCGCGAGGGAACTTGATGAAAAGACCAGGCTCGTGACCGCGGACGCGGCTCAAAAAGAGAATGAGCGCAAGGAGCTTGCCTCGAGGGTGGCGTCACTTGAAGCGAGCCTTGCGGAAGCAGAGGCGGCGAACAGGAAGGCTGACGAGGCCTCCCGCTCGGCCCTTGCGGACATAAACGCCAAGGCCGCCCAGCTCAAGGCAGAGAACAACGAGCTTCAGGAGAGGCTCAAGGAAACACAGATAGCCCTTGCCAGGGCAGAGGCCGCAAGCGACGTGGCAAAGGACCTCATAGCCAAAAATACCGAGCTCGAGGCAAAGCTCAAGGAAGCGGGACTCGTCAACCTGCAGGGCAAGGCAGCTAACTTCGTGGCCCAGAAGCTCATAGAGAGGAACACCGAGCTTGAGATGAAATTGAAGCAGGCCGAGCTCGCGCTGGCGCAGTCCGAGGCCGCGAGGCTTCAGGCCGAATCGATAATAAACAGGAACGGCGAGCTCGCCTCGCGCCTCAAGGAGGCCGAAGTACTGCTCGCGAAGAGCAGGGAGCAGGCGCCACTCCTTGAGACGCTCAACAAGAGGAACACGGAGCTCGAGGGCAGGATAAGAGAGGCTGAGGAGGCGCTCGCCCAGGCAACGGCGGCCCGCTACATGGTCGAGGAATTGAACGCCAAGAACATGGAGCTTGAGCAGCTGCTCAAGTCGGCTTCCACCGCGCCTGCTGACCAGTTGGCCATCGAGGAGATAAGGACTGCGAGGGCAGAGCTCGAATCAAGGCTCAGGAGCGAGTCTGAATCGAGGAGCATCATGGAAGCCCGCCTGCGCGACGCTGAGGCTGCGAAGGGCGCCGGTGAAGTCGCGATACGGGAGCTTACGCTGGCGGCCAGGCAGAACGAGGCGATGTTAAATGAGCAGTCGCAGGCCAGGAGCGCGCTCATGGCCCAGCTTAAGGACGTGACCAGCGCCCGGGAGGCGAGCGAGGCGACCGTAAAGGAGCTGAGGATCGCAAGGGCCGAGCTCGAGAAGAGGCTTGGTGAAGAGGTGGAGTCCAGGCGCGTGCTCGAAGCGCGGCTCCACGAAGTAGAGACATCCGAGGGCGCCCAGAAGGCGGCCGTGAAGGAGCTGGAGAGGGCGCTTGTTGACGCTAAGGAGAGGCTCGCAAGGGAGACGGACGCGAGAAAGCAGCTCGAGATACAGATATCCATGCTGAGCAGGGAGACGGAGGCCTTGAAGGCCGCTGGTGTTGACCCGGCCGGGCTCGCGACCTTGAAGGACCAGTTCGCGCTCCTGAGGACGAACATAGCACGGAAGCTCAGGTCCGGCGAGATAAAGGCAGAGGACGTAGTGAAGCTCATGGAGGTCGATGACGTGCTCGGCTTCTACATAGTCAAGAAGGGGGACACGCTCTGGAGGATATCCAAGAGCCAGGATACGTACGGCAACGCCTGGAAGTGGCCGCTCATCTACAGGTACAACGTATCGAGGCTCAAGAACCCGGATATCATAAAGCCCGGCAACGTCCTCATCATAATGAAGAACGTGAGCGACAAGGAGTCGAGGGATGCGGTCGTTAAGGCCAAGAAGAGGGGCGACTGGAGGAAGTGGTCAGACTCTGACAGGAAGTCCTGGCTCAACGAATGGCTGAACTGACAATCTAATAAAAGGCATGGGAAATAAAAAAGGAGGGCTTCAAGACCAGCCCCTCTTCCCTGCCTTCCTCAGGAGGGGAGACGGAGAAAAGCTCAAGGCCGTTTGCGAAGCATCGGGGTCAGGTTATGAATCCCCCTTACCCCATCTCCGTCTCTATCCTCTTCACTGCCTCTCCGGCTTCATGGAGGGCCATGCCTATGGACCTTTGCCTGCCCAGAGCCATGACAATGCAGTAGCCTTCCTTAAGGGTCGATATCACGAGCCTTGAGCTGTCAGTGGTAATGGCCACGTGCCGTACGGTAGAGAGGCCGTTGCGAGAGGAGATATCCTTGACTATCGAGAGGATTATGCCGTGGTGGGCGCCGATGAGCTCCATCTCAAGCGGCTCGGAAGCCCACGATGCGACTATCTCGCCGTCCCAGTCTATCATTATGGCGCCGGCGGCCCCGGCTCTGGTGGAGAGGTCTTTTAAGATTTGCGCGAACATTAAGCCGAATTCTTAAAACTTTAAAGTGAGGACCTTCGATATGCCCGGCTCCTGCATGGTGATGCCATAGAGCGAGTCGGCCATCTCCATCGTCTTCTTGTTGTGC
>CAZDUP010000146.1:4099-6643 GCA_964508625.1 uncultured Thermodesulfobacteriota bacterium | reverse complement strand
CGCCATATTCCCACTTGTAAACAAAATATATGCCGAGGGGCGCTCCACGATAGGCAAGAAGGTCGGCAACATCTACTTCTTCAACACCGCTGGCTCCATACTCGGCTCCTTTGCCGCGGGGTTCGTGCTCATACCTATCATAGGCGCCCAGAGCGGGGTCGTGCTCATTGCCGCGCTCAATATCGCAATAGCGGTGGCGCTCATGGCTTACTCAGGCGCGACTCGCGCGCCGAAGTACGCATGGGCAGGCTCATTCATCGCTGTCTACGTTGTTGTCGCTCTCGCCCTCCCGTCCTGGGAGCGGCTTGCCATGACGACCGGCATGTACGTAAACGACTTCGCCAAATCCGCGAAAAAGGCCTCTTTCAGCGGATGGAGCTTCAACGATGAGCTCCTTTATTACAATGAGGGGCTCAACGCCATTATCACGGTCCGCAGCTCAGGTGCAGGCGGAGAGACCATAACCTATCAGGCAAACGGAAAACAGGAGGCAAAGAGCGAATACGGAAGGCCACCTGGCAGCTGGGCCCTGCTCGGCCACCTTCCGGCCATACTCCATAAGGGCAACGCTGAAAATGCTCTGGTCGTGGGCCTGGGCTCAGGCGTCACGCTCGGCATGATGGAGCTCTATCCCTTCAAGTCCTTCGAGGTGGTCGAGCTCGAGCCGGCTGTGGTCGATGCTGCAAGGTTCTTCTCAAAGGCCAACAACAACGCGCTCGACGACCCGAGGGTGAGGCTGCACGTGACAGACGGCAGGAGCTTTCTCGCCTCAGTGGACAGGAAGTACGACGTCATCGTCTCGGGGGTTTCAGACCCGTGGATATCCGGTGTTTCGAACCTCTTTACGACCGACTACTTCACTGGCCTCAGGGGCAAGCTCAACGAGGGAGGCATAGTCGCGCTCTGGTTCTCCAACTACAGGAGCACGCCCGAGGACTTCAAGACCGGGCTCAATTCTTTTGCCAGCGTCTTCCCCCACGTGAGCGTATGGTTCCATTACAGGGAGGCCCTTGACCTGGTCGTCATCGGGAGCATGGAGGAGCACCCTGTGGACATGGGCCGCCTGAAAGAGGTCTTCTCTGACGGGCCGATAAGGGAGAGCCTCGCTGGAATTGGCGTCGCCAGCCCGTATGACGTATTCGCGCTCTTTCTCGCTGGCGACAGGGACTTGAGAAAGTTCCTCGGCAACGCGGCGGTCAATACCGACGAGAGGCCGATACTCGAGTTCTCGTTGCCAAAAAGCCTCTACAGAAACGTAAACGGGGCTGAAAGGGTAAGAGAGCTCCTTGAATCGGCAGAAGAGATACTCCCGCCAGTGGTACTCGCAGGAGAGGACCCTTCCCAGTTCTACTTGAACGTGGGAAAGAGCTACAACAGGTACAACTTCAGGCTCGTCCAGGCGTTAAAGGCCTTTGAGACCTCGCTTGAGCATAACCCGGCGCTCTCCGAGGCTGCGGTAAATGCCGACAACCTCAAGAAAGAACTCGGCATCTGAGCCTTGTTCGTACACTGCCTCATAAATAATCGGGCTCCGCTGATTTCAAAAAAGGGGATGGCGCGAAGCGCCATCCCCCTGCATCAGGCTGATCTGACCTGATCAGAACTCGACCGCAAGCTGCGCCGTGACCGCGTCCCTTTCCCCTGCCCCGTCCGAGAACTTCCCATGAAGATACTCTATCGCGAGGGCGACGTTTTCATATAGGCCGTACGAGGCCGCGACGCCGTACTGGCTCTCTGGAAAGTCCGGCAGGTCCCTGTTTCCCTCGTACTTGGCAGCGACCTCGAGCCTCTCGGATACGTCATAGGCAAGCTCGATGTTCCACGCGGCCGGCTTGTCGCCTTCGCCGTCTGAGTCCGCGTCGAGGTCTGCCGCATCGAACCTCTTTGCCGCTGTTATGTACTCGGCGTCGAATTTAACGCCGTTCATGGCAAGGAGCAGGTAAGCCCCGTACCCGGCGCCACCCTCTTCGATACGGTCCTAGGGTCAGGCAGAGGCACCGCTGACTTATATGCGACCGTCAGCTCGGCGTCGCTCTCCGAGAGGTCGGATATGTAATAGGCTCCGGCGATGACCTCTTCAGCAGGCGCGATGCGGACCCCGAGGACATAATCGTCTATCTTGTCGGACCTGTCAGCCCTGTCCACGCTGCCGTTGAAGATGCCGCCCTCGACCTCGACCATCTCGTTGGCATATTTCAGGAGAGCGGCTGTCTTGTTGGTCTCTCCAAGCTCGAGCGTCTGGGGGTCTGATATGAAGTGCGTCTTGAAGACGCCGAACGGGAGGTACATCTTTCCCACCCTCATCCCGGCCTGCGGCGTAAAGGCTATCTCGATCGTGCCTTCGTCAAGGGCAATGGGGTCAGTGTCAACCTCTTCCCAGAGAAAGAGCACATGGGTCTTGACCTTTTCGTTTATCTGCGCGTCTATCCCGAGCTCTACGGTTGCGAGCGTTATGGAAGACGTGTCCCCGTCCTTGTCATTCTCGTCGAACCCGGCCTCGACCTCGATGAGGCCGCCGAAGCTTACCTTGTCCGATATCCTGCT
>CAZDUP010000146.1:0-4055 GCA_964508625.1 uncultured Thermodesulfobacteriota bacterium | reverse complement strand
GTATGATAGAGCTCTGCCTGGCTATCCTCGAGCTTTTTGACCCTCTCCTCTATGCTGCCCCCGCTTTCGGCAAAGGCCGCCCCGCTGCTCGTTGCAAGCAGGAGCATAAGAGACAACTTCGTTAAGATGAATTTACGCACGAACTGCATTTCCCCTCCAGCATCCATGAATTTGACTTTCGTTTTCTAACACTGCAAAAAGAAAAAATCAATAGCCGCCTTTTTTCCCGGCGCCCAGGTAGTTGAACTCATACTCGACGGTGAAGGGCTTGAACCACTGGCCGACGCCGGTCTCCTTGTCCGTATGCCTGCCGAAGCCGGTCTTCCCGGGGTTGTCTATCCTCAATACGAGCTTGTACTTGCCCGTGCCAGGGAGCTTCACGTTGTCCCCGTAGTGCGGGCCGTCTGAGGCGACCATGGGCATCATCATGCCCTCGACCTTCTCATTGGTGTCGAGCTTGACAAGGGTATAGTCTATCGAGAGATATGGCACCCACTCGCCAGCTGCAAAGCCGTTGGGGTTTCCCTCGAGGGCCTTTATGTCGGCCTCGATGTGTATGTCAGAGTCCTTCCTCTGCCTCATCGCGTGCGGCCCTGTCGAGGGCTCCATCTCGATGGGCTGTAGATATACTGCCGCTATTTCCATCCCTGCCTTCTCCTGCGGAAGGCCAATCGGCTTTTCAGCGGCGCTGGCCGTTGCCCCCCATAAAAGCGCGGCCGATACGGCCATTGCCGTCCTGATGGTCTTTTTCATGTCCTTACCCCTCCGTTCGTATTATTGGCTTACGCCGCTACTTACCTTTATTCCTTTTGAGTCGAGCTCCCCTGCCGCCTTCCTTACGCCCTCGCCGAGGCCCTTTGCCTGGCGCCTCACCTCGTTTGCGGGCGTACCCTTTGACATTGCCTTCCTCAAGCCGTTGAAGCCGTTCTCCAGCTCCACGGCCCTTTTGCCTGATATGTACCTCCTTACAGCTATCTCCATGTTCGCGTCTTCGCTCTCAAAGAGGCCGAAGTAGGCGTCCGCGACCTCTTCTGCGGCCTGGGCCGCCTTGCCAGCCTCGTATGTGGCCGCCGCATGGTCGAGCGCCTTATCGATATTTTCGGCTGCCTTGAGCCAGGTCGTTGCCGCGTGCGCAGACATAGCGAACAGGAGCACGAATGCAGCCGTGATCAGCGCCTTCATTGGCATTACTGCTTTCTTCGTTATTATCAGAAGATGACCGCGTACCATAGCCACGCCACCATCCCGATGCCCAGCACGTTCGGAAGCACGGCGAGGCGCGCCCCCTGTATCTTCATTGCCAAAAAGAAGCTCCAGGCTGCGCCGACCGTGAAAAGGGCAGCCTGCAGGAATCTTCCAACCGGCCCGAGCGGCTCAAAGAGGATCATGCCGAGGCCGAGTACAAGAGAGACGAGCGCCACTGGCGCGTAAGCGTACCCTGCCGAGACCGCCCTCTTCCAGTAGTCCCTCCGGCCCGATGGGATAAGGGCCGAGCATACGAGGAGGAGAAGGAGCGCGCCCATGACCACGACCATCGCGGCCAGCATGAATGTCGCTATGGAGATGAAGTCGAGCCAGTTGAATATCTCGCCTGCCCAGGGGTGATTGACCATGACCCACCATGGACCGCTCTTGCCAATGAGGTTCCCGATGCCCATCTCTATGAAAACCCCGCCGAGCATTTCCCTGTACGCATCAAACATACTGCTTCCTGTCCAGTAAAAGGCGCCGAGCGCAAGGCCCGTTGCGCCGAATAGGAATAGCACCTCCCAGGCCTCCGGCTCTCTCCTGTCTATCTCCTCTATCTCGCTGCCCGGTCTTCTGAGCTTGAGCCTGAGCGTGCTCTCGGAGACAGGGTTCACGCACCTCATGCAGGCGATGCAGTTCGAGCTCGATGCCTTTGTCTGTGTGTTTATGAAGGTCGGACAGGCTGCGCTCGTGCCTGCCTTGCCGTTCCTGTCTATGCCAACGGCGCCGAGCCTGGAGAAGACGCCGAGGAGCGGGCCTGCCGGACACAGGTGCCTGCACCAGGCGCGCCTGTCCCTCGCGTAGATAAAGCCCGTCAGCGCAGCGAGGAGCATCGTGCCGCCGAGCACCTCGAGGGCAGCCAGTGAATACTCCCGCACGCCTACGAGCTGGCCCATGACGGTTATGACGACGAAACTAGCGAAGGGCATGCCCTTCCAGCGCATCCATTTCGGTACTGGCCTGTTGAGCCCGTGCCTTGACATGAGCTCGGAAAGCGCGCCCTGGGGGCAGAGCACCCCGCACCAGAGCCTGCCGAAGAGGATGACCGACAGGAACATCAGCGGAAACCAGAGCCCCCAGACCAGGTACTGGCTGAAGAGCTGAAAGCTCGTGAGCGCGGTATCGTCGTCTGCCGGGAATGGATAAAACACCGGCAGAGCGACGAGGAGCATGAATACGACGGCCATGAAGGCGTGCACGTATCCGAAACGCCCCCTGTGTCCGGCAAGAAAGGCCTCGACCCTGTTGCTCAAGCCTGTCCTGCCCGCCGGGCGGCTGCCGAGTCCCTGCGCTTGAGCTGGACCTTCGCCCCTGCCCGCGTGAGCGACCAGCTTGAGATTACCTTGCGTCCGCATCTGAGAGCCCTCCTTTTCTCACCGGCCTCAGAGCGAATGGGACAAGCGCGGCGAGCGCGATAAGAAGGAGCCCCTGGAGCGCGAGCCCTTCCACTGACGGATATATGCCGAGTATGTGTATGACCGGCACCAGGTCTGTCGGCGTTGAACCTACAAGCCCCGCCTCCTGCAGCTCCAGCACCCCTTTTCCAGTGAAGCTGAAGGCGAGGTAATAAAGGAGTATGGACGTGCCCGTGAAGAACGGGCCTATGGGCAGGCGCAGGGACGTATACTTGATGACAAAGAAGAATACGGCAAGGAGCGCCGAGCCAGCGAGAAATCCGCCAAGCATGGGCATAATGCCGCTCTGCGATGATGAATACGCGGCGCTGTAGAATAGCACGGTCTCAGCACCCTCCCTGTAGACGGCCAGGAACGAGGCGAGGCCCAGTGAGAAGAGGTTCGCTTTCGTAAGCGCGCCCTCGGCCAATGACATGATGTGCTTCTGCCATCTGGCCGCGCTCGCCCTTGCAATGAGCCAATAGCTCACGTAGAAGAGGAGGACCGCTGCGAGGAGCATCGTCACCCCTTCGAGCGCCTCCCTTCCTGCGCCGCTTATCGGCAGGAGGAGGTGCAGGGCGAGCGCGGTCAGGACGCTGGCAGCGAGCGCGATGAGCGCGCCCATGTATACCACCCTCACCTTGTTCGTGTGGCCGGATTTAACGAGCCAGGCAGAGAGGGCGCTGACGACGAGTATCGCCTCAAGCCCCTCCCTCAGGATGATGAGGAGTGAATTGAAGAAATCGATCAGGGGCGAAGAGCCCTTTGCCTTCTCGTCGAGCCTTGCCGCGCTATTCTCGATGGCCGAGGCCAGGGCCTCTGCCCTGCTCCGCACCTCGGCTACCTGTCTGCCTGAGGCTATCGCCCCCCTGAGGCCCGCGAACATGCTCTCGAGCTCGGTCTTTTTCGCCTCCGAGATGCGCTCGCTTACAGCCGCCTCCATGCCGCTGGCCTCGAATATGTCGAAGTAGACCCCTGTCACCCCTGCCTTTGCAGCGGATGGGTCCCCGGCCTCGTAGGCTAAGACGGCCTTCTCAAGCTCCGCCGCTATGCGGGCCGAGGATGCGGCCCACTTATTTTCCGAGCCCCAGGCAGGACCGGCGGCGCTCAGTATCAGGAAAAAGACTATAACGAGACCCCTCATGGTGCGCATACGCACCCCCTTGCTGTGATTTTGAATATCATTTTCATCTGAGCCGCATTAAAAAAGGGCAGTCCGGCGCCCGATGAACTCACGATATGATTTTGAATATCATTTTCAATAAAGGATGTCAAGCCCTCTTTTTTGGCCTCCCCTGACAAGGGGGCACGCACGTTCGTCTTCCGGTCAAAAGGCTTAATGGCCCGGCAGGATCCGCCGATATTATGGGATGCGGGTGCGCGGCTTGTGCTTTGCCCGCGCAAGGTATTGAA
>CAZDUP010000145.1:0-6644 GCA_964508625.1 uncultured Thermodesulfobacteriota bacterium | reverse complement strand
GTCCCTTGTCATGACCTCTGCCGGGCAGACGTTTACGCAGATGCCGCAGAGCGTGCAGCCGACATCATTGACGTGCGGCCTTGTGGTGAGAGATTTGCGGAGCGGCCTGTCGAGAAAGCCCGGCAGCATGGCAGCGAAGTTGACGTGCATCTTCGGAGGGAAGTCAAAGTCCCGTATTCTGAGCGCCACAGGGTCCTCGCCCAGCACGTCTATTCTTGCCAGCTTCGCGGAGTCCATGCCCTTTGCCTGAGCTGCCTCGAGTATGGGCACGTCTTTTACAGAGGCCCCGAGTATCGAGGCCGCGACAGTATCCATTGCGACAGGGTCAGCGCCCGCGAATACCATGCCAAGCTCCCTCGGCTTGCCGCTCCCTGGCCCGTTGCCCTCCATGCCGACTATCGCGTCCATCACGGTAAAGCGCGGGGCGAGAAAGGTCGAGAGGTCCAGGAGCATCTGGGCGAAATACGAGCTCTCCACCCCGGCGGAGAGGTGCCATTGTGGCTTCAACTTTCCAGGCACGCAGCCAAAGAGGTTCTTCACGGCCATCGTCAGGTGCATCTGGGCGTGTGTCTTGAGCTTCGGCAGATTGACTATTCCGTCAAACTCGAGCGCCTCTCTGGCGACCTCGAGCCTTTTGAAGATGTGGCCGCCAGGGTTGGGGACTATCTCCAGGGTCTTCAGCTCCATGACCTCGACACCCAGCTCGTTGCAGACGGACATGATGCCGCACTTGTCAGCGACACTCCTGGCAGCTCCGAAGCCGGGGCTGTCGCCCACGACCGGGACGACTCCCGCTTCCTTGAGGATAACGAGGAGAGCGCGGACTATTTCAGGATGGGTCGTGACCGCTGCCTCAGGCGGCTTGCCTGAGAGGAGGTTGGGCTTGACGAGTATTCGTTCTGAGCGCCGTACGAACGCCTCTACGCCGCCAAGAAGGTTTAGCGCGTCTGTTATGGCATTCAAAACCGCTGCTCTATCGTATGATGCGCATCTTTTAATCGATATCTTTGACATGGCGCCCCCATTTATAGCCTGAGGGATATTATGTCACGCGGGAGGGCTTCGGTGCAATAGGCGGGTCAGGCCGGGATGGACTCGGAAGGGTCATAGACAGTGACCCTGTCCCTGCCAGCGGTCTTGGAGGCGTACATGGCCTTGTCAGCGGTCCTAATGAGGTCGTCTATGCTCGCCTTCCTCTCCTGGGGGAAGAGGGCGAGGCCTATGCTTACAGTCAGCTTGAGGCCCGGTGATATGTAAGAGAAGTCGTGCCCGGCGATGAGATGCCTGAACCTCTCAGCAGCGAGCCTGGCGTGGTCTGAGTCGGTGTTGAAGAGGCACATTATGAACTCCTCGCCGCCGAACCTCGCGAGTATCTCGCCATCGCGCTTGCATGATGAGAGGAGGCTGCCGAGCCTCTTCAAGACCTCGTCGCCCGCAGCGTGGCCGTGAGTGTCGTTTACCTGCTTGAAGTGGTCTATGTCTATGAGGAGGCAGGCCATCTTGAAGCCGTGGCGGAGCCCCAGGGCCATCTGCTCCCTTACGGCCTCGAAGAAATGCCGCCTGTTGTGAAGGCCCGTGAGCTCGTCGGTAACGGCGAGCTTCTCGAGTAGAGCGTTCTTCTCCCTTAGCTCCTCCATGAGTTTGCGCATCCTGAGGAGCGATTTCACCCGGGCAAGGAGCTCCTCGCCCTCAAAGGGCTTCAGAACGAAATCCGATGCCCCGAGGTTGAAGCCAGTGAGCTTTTTCTTGAGTGAGTCCTTTGTGCCGGAGATGAGGATGATGGGGACGTCCCTGCCGTCCTCCATGCTGCGGATGGTCGATATGAACCGGTAGCCGTCTATGCTCGGCATCTCGACGTCTGTTATGATGAAGCCTGGCTTCTCATCGACAAAGGCCCTGATGGCCGCTATCCCGTCCTCAGCCTCGATAAAGGAGGAGAATACGTCCTTCAGCGCTTCCTTGAGCGCGGCCCTGGCCTGGCGCGAGTCGTCTACCAGTAATACTTTTTCTTTCATCGTCAAAGGGACCCCGTATCTTTCGTACTATATCGGCATGCTCCCTTGACGCTTGAACGCAAATCCGGCTGCCTACTTCAGGGCCTCAAGCCTCTTTTTCGCCAGGCCAGCCTCCGCGCTTGCCGGGAACTTCTTCACGACGTCATTGAGGATCACCCGGGCCTCTTTCTTTGCGCCGATTTTCTCAAAGGCGAAGCCCTGCTTCAGCAGAGAGGCGGCTGTCTTCTCGCTCTCAGGATACCTTTTAACGGCCTTGTCGAATTCGAGTATGGCCATCTCCCAGTCGCCCTTTGCATAGTATATCTCACCGAGCCAGTACTGGGCATTGCCCGCGTACTTGTGTCCCGGATAGGCGACCAGGAACTTCTGGAAGGTCTCTATGGCCTTTGGGTATTCTTTTGATGAGGTCTCCTTGTAGCCCATCTGATAAAGCTCCTCGGCGTCCTCTGCCTTCGGGGCCTTGTCTTCACCGGCCCTCAGGGTGGCCGCCTCGCTCCTGGCCTCGGCAATGGCTTTTTCAAGGTAAGCAGCCTTCCTGTCGATTGCCGTGAGGGCGCCCCGCATCTCTTCCAGGTCCCTGTCCTGCTCGTCATAGGAGGCTTCGAAGGTGCCGAGCCTCTCCTGCACGGAGCTTATGGAGAGCTCTATGTTGGAGAGCCGCTGGTTCAGCTCCTGCGTGCTTGAGATGGCCGTCCTGGTCTCTTCGGTCATCCGCTCCCTGTCATGGGCGCCTTCCTCGAGGTTGCCCTTCACAAAGGCGAGGTCCTGCCTGAGCTTATCGAGGCCAACGTTGCTGTCAGCGAGGCTCCTCTTGAGGGAATCGATATCCTCCCTCATGCCTGCCCCGCCCTCGAGCTTGGCGACCTTGGCCTTCAGGGTCTCGTTTTCCTTGTTGAGTCTTTCCACGTCCTCGACGAACTTTTCCTGTTCCGCGGTCATGATGGGAAAGCCCGGGCCGCAGGCCGGTATAGAGAGCGCGAGGATGAAAAGCGGTATGAAGGCTGAATGTTTTTTCATCTTGACCGTCAGTTCGCTATGATGACGAACTCGGCCCTTCTGTTCTTTGCCCAGGCCGCCTCGTCATGTGCGTCGATGGCGGGCTTCTCTTCGCCGTAGCTCACCACGTCCATCCTCTGGACCTGGATGCCCATGTCCTGGAGGTACTTCATTATGCTCCTGGCCCTCTTGTCGCCGAGCGCGAGGTTGTATTCGGTCTCGCCGCGCTCGTCGGCATGGCCTTCTATCCTCACTTTTATGGTCCCGTTGAGGCCGAGAAACTTGGCGTTCTTCGTCAGGTTCTCCATGTCGCTTTCCCTTACATTGTACTTGTCATAGTCGAAGTAGATGGTGAAGAGCTGGCCCTTTT
Source organism: uncultured Thermodesulfobacteriota bacterium (assembly GCA_964508625.1). GTDB lineage: Bacteria > Desulfobacterota > GWC2-55-46 > GWC2-55-46 > GWC2-55-46 > UBA5799. The sequence goes on along the minus strand of CAZDUP010000145.1, from coordinate 3,263 downwards.
CAACGGCAGACCTCGTAAGGTCGTCTCCACCTGGCGTGAGCGAGGCGTAGCTTCCGCCGAGCTTGGCGTCCGCGTTGCCCTTTATGTCCTCTGCGGTAACTATGCCCCCTTCGGGAACAGCGCCTCCCTCTGGCACCGCTTCGGTTACCGCAGGCGCGGATTGTGTCCCCTCGGCCGTACCACCGAGGTCTTCGGTCGCTACCCTCTTCTGACAGCCCGTTACGAATACTGCAGCGCCAAGGAATAATACAGGCAATAGTTTCAAATAAGTTCCGTTCATTCTGAATCCTCCTTGCGTTGAGTTCTTCCCGGTCACTTGAGATAAGGCGACCAGGCCGGGGCCCTTTCGCCCCCGATGCCGGTATTTAGCTTCATGATCTCGGCGCCGTCGGCGCGCATCACCTTAAGCGATGCGGCCCCGCGCACAGTTGAGCTGTAGATGATGTTCCTGCCGTCCGGCGACCAGGACGGGTTCCTGTTGTCGCCTTCAAACGTAAGTTGCGTTAGCCCCGTGCCATCAGGCCTTACGGTCCAGATATTGAATTTTCCGCTGTCGGATCGTGCGAAGGCTATTAGCTTGCCGTCAGGTGACCAGGCCGGGCTCGAATTATACTTCCCGCTGAAGGTTATCCGCTTGGTATTCTTGGTAAGTAAGTCTAGCACATAGATGTGCGGATTTCCAGGGCTATCGGAAACATAGGCGAGCTTTCCGCCGTCCGGGGACCATGCCGGTGATACGTCTATGCCGTGATTGTCCGTGAGTCTCCGGTATTCCCTGGTGTTGAGGTCCAGTATGGAGAGCTCCGGGGATTTTTCGCCGGTTATGGTGAGCGCCACCTTTGAGCCGTCCGGCGAGAACCTGCCGGCGATATTGACGCCGGACTTGGCTGAGAGCTGCTCGTCTTTGCCATTGGTGAGGTCAAGGAGATACATGGCCGGGGTGCCCTTCTTGTACGAGACGTAGAGCATCCTCCTGCCGTCAGGCGACCACTGTGGAGAGAGGTTTATTGACCTGTTCCTCGTGAGCTTCATGGCGTTCTTGCCGTCGTAGTCGGCGACGTATATCTCCTTGTTGCCGCCGGAATTGGAGACGAAGAGGAGCTTCGTGGTGAAAACGCCCCTGTTCCCTGTAAGCTCCTCGTAGAGCGAGTCCGAGAAGTAGTGGATTATCCTCCTCGGGTTTCTCACAGACCCGGCGAGCTTCTTGCCCATGACCTGTTTTTCCGAGGCGGCGTCGAAGAACCTTATCTCGACCGTGAGCTTGTCGCCCTCAACGAGGAAGCCGCCCTTCACAATCGCGTCCGCGCCTATTGTCCTCCAGCTCTTGAAATCTGTCTCCGCCGCGGTAATGCCGGAAGAGGCAGGGTCCTCGAGATTGGCCTTCTGGTCTATGACGCTGAAAAAGCCCGAGAACCGCAGGTCTGTCACGACTGCGTCCAGGAGCTCCTTCTTGAGCTTCTCGCGCTCGGATTTCTCCTTTGCTGAAGGCTGGGCGCCTAGGTCCTTGAACTCCTGCACGCCAATGGGGATCTTCCTCGTGGCAGGGGCAGCAAGGTCGATGTAGACCTTGCCCCATGAGGGCGAGAAGAGCATCAAAAGGAACGTTATTGTAAGCGCCGTTATCTTCAAATCAGTCATTGCTGGCAGCCGGGGCAGAACCGGAGCCCTGTCTCAAGATGGTTTCCCTCGAACTCTACCGGAAGCGGGGGGAAGGGAGAGGCCTTCCATACCGCGCTCAGGAGCGAATCATCGAATGCCTGGTTCCCGGAGCTCTTCTCTACGGAAGCGTCGAGTATCTTGCCGGAGCGCGCTATCTTAAGGGAGATGATGACAGCGGCCTTGCTGTCTTTCGCTCCAGGCGGATATATCCAGTTCTGCTGCACCCTGTCCCTTATTATTCCGTAATAGGCCGGGTATTTCGATTCAAGGCTCCCGCCAGCGCTCCCTGTCTTCGCGCCGCTCTCCCGTGGAGGCCTCTTTGGCGCAGGGGCAGCTTCAGGTATCGACTCCCTGGTGTTGAGCTCATCCTTCAACCGGGAGAGGCGCGCGCTGGCCTCTTTTTTCGCCTCTACCCTCTTTCTTATGTCCTCGATGCTCGAGGTGACGGATTCCTCGTCCTTCCTCTTCTTTACCTTCTCGTTTATCGACTTCAACGCCTCGTCGATAGATGGCGTCTTTTCCTTTATCTTTACCGTCGGCGCGCTCTGTTTTGCAGGCGCCTCGGGCGCCGGCCTGGCCTGTTCCTCTGCCGGAGGCGGCGCTGTCTCAGGCCTGGCAGCAGCCGTATCCCTGCCTTTTGGCCCTGGAAGAAGGTCGACCGTGTAGACGGGCGTTATGAATACCCGCCCGGATTCGGTATTAAAGACTAAGAAGGCAAGGGTGAAAAGCAGGGCGTGGAATACGGCGGACCCGGCAAGCGTCTTGCCGAAGCCCTGCATGCCGGTCCTCATCTGTTCTCCGGCTCCGTCATCATGCCCACCCTGGTCATCCCGGCCTTTCTGATCTCAGCCATCGTGGCCACGACAAAGCCGTAGGGCACGGCCTCATCAGCCTGGAGGAGCACCATCTTCGAGCCCTTTGACTTCGCTATCGCGGAGAGCTTCTCGCGGAGGTCTTTCTGTTTCATGGGCCGCTCGTTCAGGTATATGCGCCGGTTCCTGTCTATCGACACTATGAGGGGCTCGTCATCAGAGCTTATGGCCGTGGCCTCTACCTGAGGCAGGTTCACGTCAAGGCCCTCCTGCATCATGGGAGCGGTGACCATGAAGATGATGAGGAGCACCAGCATCACGTCCACCAGAGGGGTGACGTTTATCTGCGAAAGGAGCTTCTGGTTTCTTCCGTTGCCGGACTCCATTCCCCTCACTTGTCCTTTTTGCCTGCCTGCTTCTCGACTACGTTCATGATGTCGGAGGCGAAGTTCGTCATGTCCGTCGTCAGGCGCCCGATGCGCGTCATGAGGTGGTTATATCCCATGACAGCCGGTATGGCCGCAAGGAGGCCCATTGCCGTTGCGATGAGCGCTTCCGAGATGCCGGGCGCCACCACTGCGAGGTTGGCCGAGCCCTTTGCCCCTATATCCCTGAAAGAGGCCATTATGCCCCATACCGTGCCGAAGAGGCCTATGAAGGGCGCGGTGTTGCCGGTCGTGGCGAGAAAGCCGACCGCGTACTCGACCTTTGCGGTCTCAGAGTCTATGGCCTTACGGAGTATCCTCTGGAACCTCTCTATGTCGTCTTTCCTGAGCCAGGGCTCTCCGCCCT
>CAZDUP010000144.1:0-6667 GCA_964508625.1 uncultured Thermodesulfobacteriota bacterium | reverse complement strand
GGTTACGATTAAGCCAGCCGTGCCGGAAGAGGGGGCAGGGGAATGAGGCTTCTCAAGTTCATACTCGTTAACCTCTTCTTCTACGCCCTCCTCAAGACCCCGGGCCTTTTCCTGGGCAAGCCCATACCGCAGAGCATTATCTCCATGTACATCTTCTTCATATTAGTGACGGTCCTCCTTGTCATGACCATAACTGACAAGGGCGCGAAGGAGCTCTTTGCGCCCATCGTCGCGCTCGTCGAAGACCCGTCAAAGGCGCTCATCCGCAACATCGTATTTGCAATCGTGCCTGTTGCCGCGGCCTTCATCGTTTATGCGCAGATGGATAAGGCTAAAGCGCCGCCAGTGGAGCTCCGGTCAGCGCACCCGGCGCCACCGGCAATCGTGAAGGCGTACGGCAAGACCTTCGACCTGGCCGAAATTGAGAATCCTTTCCGGCGGCTCGCAAAGGAAGATGCAGAGGCCTTCAGAGCAGCTGTCAGGGAAGGCGGAGAGATATATTTCAGGAACTGTGTCTTCTGCCACGGGCCCAAGCTCGACGGCAGGGGCCATTACGCGGCTGCGCTCGACCCGCTGCCGCTGCCATTTACCGGTAACGACACCATAGCCCAGCTCCAGGAGTCATACGTATTCTGGCGAGTTGTAAAGGGCGGGCCAGGCCTTCCGAGGGAGGGCGGCCCGTCAGTGTCATCTATGCCCTCATGGGAGGCGTCCCTTGCCGAGGAAGAGGTCTGGAAGGTGATACTCTTCATCTACGACTACACCGGCAACACACCGAGGAGCTGGAAGTGATGATAAGGCTGTTCATCGTCATCCTGCTTCTTTGCTCTCTTACTATACCTGCGCTGGCAGATGAGCTTCCTCGCGGCAAGGCGATCTACGACAGGAGGTGCGCATGGTGCCACGGCGCTGAGGGCGCAGGCGACGGACCTGCGGCAGAGCGTCTGAACCCGCCTCCGCGCGACTTCACGCTCGGCCTCTATAAATGGAAGACGACCCCGTTCGACGAGTACGCGCCAACTGACGACGACTTTACCAGGATGATCGCCGGTGAGAGCGCACACAAAAAGATATCAGGCTGGGACGGCATGAGCGGCACGTCGATGCCCGGCTGGGGCGACCTCCTTTCAAAGGACGATGTAGGCGCGGTCACGTCATATATAAAATCCTTTGCCGGGCTTGAGAAGCCGGAGAAGCCCTCGATCGACACCTCCGGCAAAATAGCCGCATCAAAGGAGAGTATTGAGCGCGGCAGAAAAATATTTGCCGACGCCTGCGCCGAATGCCACGGCAACTCGGGCAGGGGAGACGCCACAAAGAAGCTCAGGGACGACTGGGGCGCGAGGACCTGGCCGAGGGACCTTACAAAGGGCTGGACCTTCAGGGCAGGCAACAGGCCAGAGGACATATATACCCGGGTCACAGCCGGTATAGCTGGCACGCAGATGCCGTCCTTCGCAGACCCGGCTTCGAAAAAGGTCATGACAGAGGGGCAGATGTGGGATGTCGCCAATTACGCCGCTTCCCTCGACGAGCCTCAGAGGATGCCCAGGCCGGAGAGCGTACTCAAAGCAGTGAAGATCAACGGCAGCCTCCCTTTATCTCCCGAAGACAAGTCCTGGGACAGGGCCGAGCTCGCCAACTACTACCTCTTCCCTCAGATTATCTCGGGCGAAAAGTCATATACGCCATCTCTCGACTCGATCTCGGTCAGGGCCCTCTATAACGACACTGAAATCGCCTTTCTCCTCGAATGGGATGACCCCACGAACTCCATGCCCTGGGAGCAGAAGGCAAGAGAAATTGCCGATGGCGAGGTATTCCCCGATGGCGTTGCCGTCCAGCTACCGGCAGAGATCAAGGGCGCTGAACGTCCGTATTTTGGCATGGGCGGCGTAAAGCCCGTCAATATCTGGCACTGGCAGAGCGAGACCGAAGCAGGCGCAGGACAATCAATAAAGACCCTCATCGCAAAAGGCGCCGAGCGCATCACGCTCAAAGACGAGCCCAGCGCCATTGCCTCTGGCAGATACGACAACGGCAGGTGGCGCGTAATTATCACAACCCGGCTCAAACCTTCCACTGGCCCGGTCATCGATGAAGGCATGTTCATCCCCATAGCATTCGCAGCCTGGGACGGCTCCAACCAGGACACAAAAGGCAGACACGTCATGACAGGCTGGCAGTGGGCGACCCTCCAGAAAGGATCCAGCCAACCCTCCTACGCATGGCCCGCCATCATCGCCATCCTCGCCCTCGCCGCAGAGCTCCTCTGGCTCAGAAGCGCACGAAGAGGCAAGCAGACTGATTAAAATCCTGGGGGAACCTTTCTGTAGAAAGTTTCCCCCAGACCCCCTTCAAAGACTTTTAGTTCCCGTCCGGCCCCCCGGTAGTGGGGGTCAGGAAGGGAAGAACTGAAAGTTTTTTTGGAGAGAGTTTGAGAGAACCTTTTTTACAAAAAAGGTTCTCTCAAGTATTTAATTGGCCTGTTCGCCTTATCGGGCGCGCCAGGTGCCAGCGGCTATGAGGAGAGCGCCGAAGGCGGCCATGATGAGGTAGAGGGTGTCCGGGGGTTCGTTTGTCCTGGCTGTTAGGAGGGTGTTCAAGAGGCCGAGGCAGACGAGGGCTGCGCCGATGAATTTTGCGGGCGCGCCTTTTTTGGCTTTCGGTTCGGTCATCTTCCGGCCTTTGACCTGAGCTCTGCCATGAGTTCGGGCGTTATTGTCTCCAGGTGTTTTGATGCGGCATATCTTTCGAGCCCTTTCTTTATCATCGGGCGGATGAAGGCAGGGACCTTTTCAAGACGCTCTTTGGCCTCCGCGCTCCACTCTGGAGCGGATGCGGGTTTTTGAGGTCTTCCCTTTGGCTCGTGCAGGCACCAGGGGTCTTCTGCCATGAGGCCGCCGTTTGAGGCGAGGGCGCGCGCCCTGCACCCGCCGCATGATTCGGCGTATTCGCATCTTGCGCAGCGGCCTTCAAGGTTGGGGCTTCTGAGGTCGGCGAACTCTTTGCCCTTCTCCCATATTTCGCGAAGCGCAGTATCTTTGATGTTAGGGGATGATGGGCTGGCCGGGATATACGGGCACGGGGTCACGAAGCCTTCTGGAGAGATTCGCAGGTAGCCGCGCCCTGCAATGCAGCCAGAGGTCGCGCCCCTGAGGAGCGAGCTTTCCGGGTCGGATTGTCCGGCTATTCTCACGAGGTGAGGGGCGCACCTTGCCCGCACCATTATCCTGCCCTCGTATTCCTTTTCCTTCTGAGCGATAAGTGTCAGGGCGGATTCATACTCAACTGGAGTGAGGTCTGTGGTCTTCTGCCCGCGGCCAGTGCAGACCAGGAAGAAGAAGTTCGCGGCCTTCGCTCCTTTGGCTATCGCGAATTCGATGAATGGTCCTATCTCTTCGCTGTTCTCCCGCATGACCGTGAACTGGAGCTGGAATGGAGAGCCTGATGAGGAGAGGGCGTCTATGGCCTTCATTGTCTTCTCCCATGCGCCTTCCATGCCCCTCGCACGGTCATGGATTTGAGGGGAGAGAGAATCGAGGCTCACGCCAAAGCCCTGCGCGCCGGATTCGACGAGTCTTTTGATTGATTCCGGCGCAAGGAGCGTGGCGTTGGTGCCTATTACAGGCGATAGCCCGGCGGAATAGGCGCGGCCGACGACATCAAAGATATCAGGCCTCAGCAGAGGCTCTCCTCCGGTGAGCACGAGCATGGCGCCGGGAGAGAGTCCGGCTATCTCGTCGATTATCCGGAAGGCCCCATTGGTCGAGATCGGGTCAGGGCCTGCAAGCTCGCCTGCGTCGAGATAGCAGTGGCCGCACAGGAGGTTGCATCTGCTGGTGAGGTTCCACGAGACGATAAACGGGGGGGCAGGAGAGTCCGGCATCATTCCATGCCCTTTCTGACCTTGCGCATGAACCCGGGCGTGACTTCGTTCAAGCCTTCTTTCCTGGCCGCGTCTTCGACCATGCCCTTTACGACCCCTCTCGCGAACTGCGGTATGCGCGACAGTATCTGCTCCGCTTCTGCGGACCAGGCAAATGAGTCCTTGCCTTCAAGCTTCGGCGTGAAGGCGCTGGAGGATACGAGCACTTGGCACTCTGTCTCGCGGAGGCAGTTTTCGGTCACCGAGCCTATGTCGAGCCCGGCAGTCGCGTGTACGCCTGTCCTGCCGAGTACGAGCATGAACGGACGGGTCTTTTTCACGTGCTTTATAATCTCATCAGACGCCTTGCCCGAAAGGAGAGTGGTCTTTATATTTTTTCCCTTTGAAGCGGCGACACTTGCTGCAGTATCGAGGTGGCCCTGATATATCCTTGCGAGCCCCTTGTCTATTATCTCGTCGTGGAGCCGCTCCTGTTCCCTGAACCTGAATAGCCTGCCAGCCTCCTCGGTGAGTACACCGGCAATGGAGCGGAAGGCGGTCTGATGGAATTCGGGGTCGAACGCGCTTACTGCCTCGACCTCGCAGTTGAAGATATCGGCAAGATGGATCGCGGCGAGCAGGCCGCCGAAGGAAGCGGCGCTGCCGTCGATAGCGGCTATTATGCCTTTTCCGGCCTCAAGGCTTTCCCCTGCCACGAGCACGTCGGTCCTCGCCCTGCGGACGACCCTTTCGGCGACGCTCCCAATTCTCTCTGCCCCTGTCCTGCCGAGCCCGTGCCTGCCGAGCATGACAAGGCCGTAGCCGCCCTCCGTGGCTTCTTTGAGTATCTCTTCGAAGTTCTTGCCTTCCCTGCTCACTCCCTTTGCCGGTATGTGCGCGGACTGTGCCTTGGCGAGGAATACGGCCGTGTAGGAGTCCGAGATTATCTGAAGGCCTTTCGTGATAAGCGTGTCGTGGACCTCTCTCGTATTTCTTATCTCCTCTTCGCGCCTGTACGCCTCCGGCAGTCCGTCTTCCATCTCGCGGAAGCGGGCGTTATGGAGCCTTGCTGCATAGACGTGGAGTCCGGTAAGCGAGTACGACGAAGCGCGGGCTATCGCGACCGCGAGGTCGGATGCGGACAACGAATGGGCGGAATTATCGAGGCAGACGAGTATATCTCCGTACATGACGGATATTTTATCCCAACTCGCGGCCTTTTAAAATCTTTTTGAGCCAGGCTACTTTCTATACGACCATAGTGCGAAGAGGCTCAGGAGGATGACAACGACAAGGGGCAGGCTTATGATGTGTATCTTTATGAACTCGACCATGGTCGCGTAGAAGGCCTCTTCGACAGTGAACCGGTCTGGGTAGAAGGTCTTGAGGTAGTGTATCTCCTCGACCGAATGGATGGAGAAGGCAAATATGAGGGCAAGGCAGAGGATTACGACGGATATAAGAATGGGCCTCACCATATTCATGTCGAGCCTCGGAGTTTTTAGCATTCGGCTTACGAAAGAGCACGCCTCATCCCGCGCTCGTCGACGCGAATGCATATGGGAGCGTATGCGAAGCCTGTACGCCTGTAAGGAATGTTGATTTCTGCCAAAAGCAATTATATCGGAAAACGGTCAGCCTGAAATGGCAAAGGAAGGCCTCTCCGGAAATGGAAGGCCGATGGGGAACGGGGCCGGGCCGGGATCAGGTCAGGTCCTCGCATTCCTCCGGGTCGTCGCACAGGCCGTGGTAGTCGCGGTCGCTGCACTCTATCTTCTCGAAGTAATTGCTCTTCGGGTTGAAGGCATAGATTATCCCGGTCGCTATGTCATAGTACCAGCCGTGGAGCCGGAGTTTCTCTTCCTCAACGGCCTCTGCTATGAGCGGGTAGGTCTTGAGGTTGTCGAGCTGCTGTATTATGTACTTCTTCTCGGTCATCTCTATCCTGGCCTTGTACGAAGGGTCGTGGTTGTGCTGCATGACCGCGTCCTTTACCTCGGAAGCCGTGCTCACCCAGTCCTTAAGGTTGGGCATATCCGAAAGTTCCTTCTCGTCGGACCAGAGAGCCTTGAGGGCCCCGCAGTCCGAATGGCCGCAGACGACCACGTCTGTTATTTTGAGCTTCATGATGGCGAACTCTATGGCAGCGGCGGTGCATGTCTTCTTCCTCATGGGCTCGTTCGGCGGCACGATATTGCCGACGTTCTTCACGATGAAGAGCTCGCCGGGCTTGCTCTGGGTGATGAGGTTGGGGTCTACCCTTGAGTCCGAGCAGGTGAAGAAGAGCACGTCAGGAGACTGGTTCTTCCCGATCTCCTTGAAGAACGCCTCCTCCTCCTTGTAGCGCGTCTCCTGGAACTTGCGTATGCCTTTATATAGCCTGTCCATAGAAATCCTCCGGGGAATCAAACTGAGCTTCTGTAATCTGACGGGAAAGGGCCTTTGCTCCGTTCCCGCGGGCCTCTAAAGAAGCCCCATCTGCATCTGGTGAGCCTCTGTAGTAGCCTTCCTGTCGAATACGCAAATCCGGCCGAACTCTCCGTCATAGCCGGGTGTGACCGAGATGTCTCCGCTCCTTACCCTCTCGATAGCCGAGGCGACCAGCTCGCCGCATGCATCCCTGAGCGAGCTGCCGTCCATATCGAGGAGATAGCTGAACTCAGGCGCATCCGAGACCAGGCGCCTGTACTCCCTTTGGACCTTGACCGACGCTACCCCTACGCCCATGGCAGAGGCGAGTATCTCTTCGAGCGGCACAAGGTGCCTCGCGGGAATCGCGTTATCCGGGACATGGCCCGC
>CAZDUP010000143.1:0-6717 GCA_964508625.1 uncultured Thermodesulfobacteriota bacterium | reverse complement strand
TTTCTTGGCGCGGCCGGTTTCAACGCCCTGAACGCCGCGCCCATCCTGCTGATATGCTCTGGAGTCGTGCCGCAGCAGCCGCCGAGCACCTTTACGCCCGCCTCCACGAGCTTTGGCACGTACGCCGCCATCTCATCCGGCGAGGCAGGGAATACGGTCTCTGTCCCCTTCAATACCGGTATGCCGGCGTTCGGCTGCGCTATCAAAGGAATGGAAGACACCCTTGACATGGCGAGCAGGGCCTTGTAGATGCCCTCTATGCCAAGCGAGCAGTTTGCGCCTATGCATGCCGCGCCCAGCGCTTCTGCCATTATGGCGAACGACTCAGGGGGAGTGCCGAGCACAGTCCTCATCGTCTCATCAAAGGTCATGGTGGCCACGACAGGCAGGCCTGAGGCCCTAGCGCCCATGATCGCCGCCTTCATCTCGCGGATATCCATCATGGTCTCTATGATGATGAGGTCTGACCCGCCCTCTTTCAATGCTGACGCCTGTTCAGTGAATATAGCCAGCGCATCGTCAAAGGGCAAGTCTCCGACAGGCTCGACAAACCTGCCCGTTGGCCCGAGGCCGCCTGCGACAAACCTCTCCCCTGCCGCTTCGCGCGCGCACCTCGCGGCAGCGATGTTTATATCCCGGAGCTTGGCCCCGAGGCCGTATTCATCGAGCTTTGCCCTGTTCGCGCCGAAGGTGTTTGTCGTGACTATGTCCGATCCAGCCTCTATGTAGGCGGCATGGACCTTCTTCACAAGGCCCGGGTCCTTGAGGCATAGCTCGTCAGGGCACCCGCCGGGCTTCAAGCCCAGCTTCTGGAGCATGGTGCCAGTGGCGCCGTCAAACACGAGCGGCCTTGAGGACATGGCTGAAAGAAAGTCGCGCATCATACTCTCCTGAATGAGTTTCCGTCTAAAACACTGATTTTAACTGTTTATTCCGCGCCCCGCAAGTACCATTACACTTCTTGCGCTTCGCTGAAAACAGTTTATGATTATAAATGCGCTCTGCAATCCCTCTTATAATCCTGCTGGCGCTCCCGCTCCTGCAGGCCTGCGACAGGCAGTATCTCTTCGAGCCGCCTGACGAGGCGGTGAAGGAGGAAAAGCCCCTGTGGTGGGTGATGCAGCAAAAAGACCCCTATGCAAGGGACCTCTCATACGAGGACAAATGGTACCGCTATGAGGCCGACTTCAGCTACATAACGCCAGGCGTGGACATATACATGACGCCGCTATTCGCCCAGTGCCCAATAGAGAGCGCGAGATACAAGGTGACTGACAAGAGTACCGGCGAGGTGGTACGGAACGAGACCCTCTCTCAGATGCCCTGCAAAAACTGCCACAGGAGATAGCCCTGCCCTGAACTATCCTGCCCTAACCTGTCCTTATCTCCCGCTCCTCGAGCTCCCGTATCCTGTCGCGTAGCTCAGCCGCCTTCTCGAAGTCGAGCTTCTTCGCGACCCTCTCCATCTCCTTTTTCATTGACCTTATGAGCTGCGGCAGCTCATGCGGCGGAATGTACTCCTCGGCCCTGTCAGCGGCAATGGGCACCGTGTAGTAATCGCCTTCATATATCGAGCTCAGCACGTCCTTTATCCTGCTCTTTATGGTCTCCGGCGTTATATTATTGGCCTTGTTGTAAGCCGACTGCTTCTCGCGCCTCCTCGCAGTCTCGCTGATGGCGGCCTGCATTGAAGCCGTTATCCTGTCGGCGTAGAGTATGACGCTGCCGTTCACGTTCCTCGCAGCCCTTCCGCAGGTCTGTATGAGCGAGCGCTCGGAGCGCAGAAACCCTTCCTTGTCAGCGTCGAATATGGCGACGAGCGAGACCTCCGGTATGTCGAGACCCTCCCTCAGGAGGTTGATGCCTATGAGCACGTCGAAGGAGCCCATGCGGAGATCCCTTATTATCTCCACGCGTTCGAGAGTCTCTATGTCAGAGTGCAGGTACTTGACCTTTATCCCGAGCTCCGCGTAATACTGCGTCAGGTCCTCTGCCATCCTCTTGGTAAGGGTCGTCACAAGGACCCTCTCGCCCTTCTTTATCCTCTTCCTTACCTCTGCAAGCAGGTCGTCGACCTGGCTTGCCGCAGGCCTCACCTCTATCTCCGGGTCCATGAGTCCAGTGGGCCTTATTATCTGCTCGGCTATATTTCCGTCAGAGAGCCTGTACTCGTAATCGCCAGGGGTCGCAGAGACATAGACGGCCTGGTTTATCCTTCTCGAGAACTCCTCGAACCTCAAGGGCCTGTTGTCCATTGCCGAGGGCAGCCTGAAGCCGTACTCAACGAGCGTTTTCTTCCTCGACATGTCGCCGTGGAACATGCCATTCAACTGGGGCACGGTTATATGGCTCTCGTCGAGGAAGAGGAGGTAGTCCTTCGGAAAATAATCTATGAGCGTATAGGGCGGCTCGCCCGGCAGCCTGCCCGAGATGTGGCGCGAGTAGTTTTCTATGCCAGGGCAGTAGCCCATCTCCTGGAGCATCTCGATATCGAATAAAGTCCTCTGCTCGAGCCTCTGCATCTCAAGTAGCCTGTTCTGGGCCTTGAGCTCCTGGAGCCTCTCCCTGAGCTCTACCCTTATGGACTCTACTGCCCTTGTAAGGTTGTCCCTTGTCGTCACGTAATGGCTCGCAGGGTGTATCAGCGCCTTCTCGACCTTTCTGAGAGGCTTGCCGCGGAGCGGGTCAATCTCGGATATCGATTCAATGAAATCTCCGAAGAACTCGAAGCGCAAGGCTGTCTCAGCCTCATAGACCGGGAATACGTCAACAACGTCGCCCCTCACCCTGAAGGTGCCACGGTGGAAGTCCACGTCATTCCTCGCGTACTGCATCTCGACGAGCTTCTTCAACATCACGGCCCTGTCCGTCTCCATGCCCTTTTCAGCGTAGACGTGCATTGAGCCGTAGTCCTCTGGCGAGCCTATGCCGTAGATGCATGAGACCGAGGCCACAATGATGACGTCGGTGCGGGTAAGGAGAGAATGCGTCGCCGAATGTCTCAATTTGTCTATCTCGTCGTTTATGGAGGCGTCCTTCTCGATGAAGGTGTCGGTCGTTGGCACGTATGCCTCTGGCTGGTAATAGTCGTAGTAAGATACGAAATACTCAACAGCGTTTTCAGGGAAGAGGTCCCTGAACTCGGCGAACAGCTGGGCAGCGAGCGTCTTGTTGGGCGCTATGACAAGGGCTGCCCTGCCGAGCTCTTCTATGACCTTTGCGGCGGTAAAGGTCTTGCCCGAGCCAGTAACGCCGAGGAGCACCTGGTGCGCCTCTCCTGCCCTCGCGCCTTTGACGAGGCGCTCTATGGCAGCAGGCTGGTCGCCCTTTGGCGACATATCAGTGCTTATCTTGAATGGAGCCGGCTTCTTGCCCATATAAATCCCTGTAATTACTGCAAAATCCTGAAAAGTTTTACCCTTAAAGATATCACGAATCCGGGGTGCTGTAAATATACTGGCCATAGCGGTAATTTCTCAGAAAATAATTCAAATTTACGGGGCCTTATGATATTTTTAGAGTTTGCGCAAATTTGGCGCCAAGGAGCCACAGGTAGATGGACTACAAGGATACACTCAACCTTCCCAGGACAGATTTCCAGATGCGGGCCGAGCTCCCGAAAAAGGAGCCTGAGACGCTAAAGGCATGGGAAGACTCGGGCCTTTACTCCAGGATGATGGAGGCGGGCAGGAACAGGCCGAAGTATACCCTTCATGACGGCCCTCCCTATGCAAACGGCAACATCCATATAGGCCACGCTCTCAATAAGATACTTAAGGATATCGTGGTGAAGAGCCGCTTCATGTCCGGCTTCTCGACCGACTATGTCCCTGGCTGGGACTGCCACGGCCTGCCCATAGAACTGCAGGTCGAAAAGGAGCTCGGCAAGGAGAAGGCCGGGCTTTCAAAGGTCGAGATCAGGAAACGGTGCAGGGCCTATGCCGCGAAGTTCGTCGATATCCAGCGCGCTGATTTCAAGCGCCTTGGCGTATTCGGCCAGTGGGACAGGCCATATCTTACGATGGACTTCGGCTATCAGGCCTCTATTCTGCGCGAGCTCGGCAGGTTTGTCTCAGCGGGCCTCGTATATAAAGGCAAAAAGCCCGTTCACTGGTGCTCTTCATGCAGGACAGCCCTTGCTGAGGCAGAGGTAGAGTACTATGACAAGACCTCGCCTTCCATCTACGTCAGGTTCGAGATGAACAAGGCGGAGCTCGAGGAGAGGCTCAAGGTAAGGATAGAGGACGATAAGGCCTATATCGTCATCTGGACAACTACACCCTGGACAATACCGGCGAACCTCGCAGTCGCGCTCCACCCTGATCTCGATTACGTGCTCGTCTCCGTTGAAGGCGGCGCACACATCCTCGCAGAAGGCCTTCTTGAGGATGTCTCCAAGAGGCTCGGCTGGGAGCCAAAGGTGCTGAAGAAGTTCCGCCCTGAGGCGCTCAAGGGCCTCAAGGCCAGGCATCCATTTATCGACAGGCCGTCTCCCCTGCTGCCCGGAGAGCATGTGACGCTCGAAGCTGGCACTGGCGTGGTCCACATAGCGCCTGGCCACGGCCAGGAAGACTATGAGCTCGGCTTGAAATACGGCCTCGAGATATATAACCCGGTCGACAACGCGGGGAAGTTCATGCAGGTCGTGCCCGAGTTCGCGGGCCAGCAGGTATTCAAGGCAAACGACGCCATAGTGGAGCTCCTGAGGTCAAACGGCTCGCTCCTTCTGAAGGAAGATATCAAACACTCGTACCCGCACTGCTGGCGTTGCAAATCCCCTATCATATTCAGGGCGACAGAGCAGTGGTTCGCCTCAATGGAGGCAGGGAATCTCAGAGACAACTCCCTTGACGCCATATCGAACAAGGTAAACTGGATACCCGCGTGGGGCAAGGATCGCATATACAACATGGTGCTTAACAGGCCTGACTGGTGCCTGTCGAGGCAGAGGGCCTGGGGCGTGCCAATACCCGCCCTCAAATGCACCTCGTGCGGCGACTCTCTCCTTGACGCGGCCCTGATCGAGCAGCTCGCAAAAGAGGTAGAGGAACATGGGGCTGACATCTGGTTTGAACGGGATGTGAAAGAGCTTGCGCCAGCAGGCGTCTCATGCAAAAAATGCAAGGGAACGTCCTTCGAAAAGGAAGAGGACATACTCGACGTCTGGTTCGACTCTGGCGTGAGCTTTGCCGCCGTTGTCGAAAAAAGAGACAACCTCAAGTTCCCGGCAGACCTCTACCTCGAGGGCAGCGACCAGCACAGGGGATGGTTCCATTCGTCGCTTCTCGCTTCGGTCGGCACACGCGGCGTGCCGCCGTACAGCTCTGTGCTCACGCACGGCTTTGTCGTTGACGGCTCAGGCAGGAAGATGAGCAAGTCCCTTGGCAACGTCGTCGCGCCCCAGGAGGTCATAGGCAAGTACGGAGCAGAGGTCCTGCGCCTCTGGGTCTCCGGAGAGGACTACAGGGAGGACATCCGCATCTCCGAGGAGATACTCAAAAGGCTCTCCGAGGCATACAGGAGGATACGGAACACCTTCAGGTTCATCATCGGCAACCTCTACGACTTTGACCCGGAAAGGGATACGCTCCGCTTCGAGGAGCTCGACGAGCTCGACAGGCTCACCCTGCACAAGCTCGCGAAGCTCACTGAGCGCCTGAGGACCGCGTACGACGAATTCGAATTCCACGTGGTCTACCACGCGGTACACAACTTCTGCACAGTGGACCTTTCGGCCTTCTATCTTGACGTCGTAAAGGACAGGCTTTACACCTACAGGGCCGGCTCAAGGGACAGGCGCGCTGCCCAGACCACCATCTATCACGTCCTCGACCATCTCCTGCGGCTCACGGCCCCGGTGCTGGTCTTCACAACTGAAGAGGCCTGGGCCTTCATGCCCGGCAGCAAGGCCGAAAGCGTTCACCTCTCTGCCATGCCAGAGCCCCGCAAGGACTGGCTCGACACTGCACTCGAGGAGAAGTGGGAGAGGCTCATGGGGTACAAGGCCGAAATATCCAAGGCCCTCGAAGGAGCGAGGCAGGCGAAGATAATCGGCCACCCGCTCGACGCCCAGGTAATGGTATATCCGCCTGAGAAGGACAAGGAGCTTCTGAGGAGCGAAGAGAAGGCCCTTGAAGAGGTGCTCATCATCTCAAGGCTCGTCACCTCGGACGAGCCTTTCGTAGATACTTCAGTGGGTGCCGCTAATGCATTCCCGTTCACTTCGCAGGAGATAGAAGGCCTTAGCATGGTCGTTGGCAAGGCAGATGGCGGCAAATGCGAGAGGTGCTGGCATTACAGCACCTACGTGGGCAAGGACCACGTCCATCCTGCCATATGCGACAGATGCGTCGAGGCCTTAAAATGATCCTTTCCTTTTGCCCATCTCTTGACGGGACGGGCCGGAGGAGGGAAATCCAGCCTCAGTGCGGAATGTAATGGACTCCAGGATAAAGAACAACTTCACCATACTCATTGCGACCGCTATCATCATCGTCATCGCGGACCAGCTCACCAAGTTCATGGTGATCCAGCGCCTCTCGCCCTACGAGGCAATAGAGGTCATCCCCGGATTTTTCAACCTCGTCTTCTACATGAACAAGGGCGCGGCCTTCGGGATACTGAACCAGGGCGGCCTGGCAAGAAAGCTCTTCCTCATAGGCACATCACTCGCGGCCCTCGCCATCGTCGCGGTCCTCGTATGGCAATCGCGGAGCA
>CAZDUP010000142.1:6488-6804 GCA_964508625.1 uncultured Thermodesulfobacteriota bacterium | reverse complement strand
ACACCAGGTTCGCGGACGGCGCGATCTGCATAGGCCCCGCGAAGAGCAAGGACAGCTACCTGAACATAACCTCGCTCATAAGCGCGATGGAGGTGGCTGACGCCGAGGCAGTGCACCCCGGCTACGGCTTTCTCGCGGAGAACTCCGGCTTTGCCGAGGCTTGCGAGAAATGCGGCATAAAGTTCATCGGGCCGACCTCGACTGTCATGCGCCTTATGGGGAACAAGGTCGAGGCAAAGAAGATAGCAGAGAACCTGAAGGTGCCGGTCCTTCCGTGGAGCAACCGCGGCCTTGCCGACGAGAAGGAGGCGATAGA
>CAZDUP010000142.1:6059-6478 GCA_964508625.1 uncultured Thermodesulfobacteriota bacterium | reverse complement strand
CTCGGCAATCGTGCCGTCCGGCGGCAAGGCTGGCGGCGGCAGGGGCATGAAGCTAGTGCACACTCAGGCGAGCCTGGGGAGCGCCTTCAACACCGCAAAGACGGAGGCGCTCGCGGCCTTTGGCGATGGAGAGGTCTTCATCGAGCGTTTCTGCGAGCTACCGAGGCATATAGAGATACAGGTCATGGCCGACGAGCACGGCAACGTCATCCACTTGGGCGAGCGCGAGTGCTCGATACAGAGGAGGCACCAGAAGATACTCGAAGAGTGCCCTTCGCCTGTGCTCGATTCAAGGCTCAGGCAGAAGATGGGCGAGGCTGCCGTCAGGCTCGCAAAGGGCATCGGCTACTCCAACGTAGGCACAGTGGAGTTCCTGCTGGACAAGGTCCGCCAGACGAAGAACAACGCCGAGTTCTTCG
>CAZDUP010000142.1:0-6049 GCA_964508625.1 uncultured Thermodesulfobacteriota bacterium | reverse complement strand
AACACGAGGGTGCAGGTAGAGCATCCGGTAACCGAGATGGTGACGGGCGTGGACCTTGTGAAATCGCAGATAAACATAGCCCTCGGCCAGAAGCTCCAGTTGAAGCAGAAGAACGTGACAATGACCGGACACGCGATAGAGTGCAGGATAAACGCCGAGGACCATAAGACCTTCATGCCATGCCCCGGCAAGATAACCGAGCTCATCATTCCAGGCGGCCTTGGGGTGAGGGTCGATTCGTCGATATACTGCGGCTATGTCGTGCCGCCGCACTACGACAACCTTCTGGCCAAGCTCATAGTCCACGCTGAGACGAGGGAAGAGGCCATAGCGAGGATGACCAGGGCCCTCGAGGAGTTCTGGATTGGCGGCATCAAGACCAACATACCTCTTCACCTCAAGATAATGAGGGACCACGACTTCATAGCGGGAAAGACGAATATCGATTTTCTCTCTCGGTTCACTTGACAGGCATGAACAGAAGCCTGTCTGCTTGCCAAGCCGTGCTGCCGTAAGCCAGACTCTGCTGGATCTTCACCCGCGAATCTCATCGGTCTGCTAAAATCATTTATGCCGGCTACCAATTTCGGAGGCCTTAATGGATTGGAGGCTCATACTCGACGGCGACCTGCCGGGGCAACTTAACATGGCAAGGGACGCTGCCATTTTAAAGTCCCTTGAAGAGGGCCGGGGTATGCCCACGCTCAGGCTCTACGGATGGGACAGGCCTGCCATATCCATAGGCCATGCCCAGGACGCCGCGCCCTTTCACGGTTCCGGCCTGCCAGTCGTGAGGAGGACGACCGGGGGCAGGGCGGTCATGCACTGGCGAGAGGTGACTTATGCCATTGCGGGCCTCACGTCAAACCAGTTATTCTCTGGCGGCATACCGGGAACGTATTCGGTCATAAGCGAATGCATCGCTGATGCCCTCCGTGACGCAGGCGTGGATGCAGCTCTTTTCAGGGGCAGCTCCGGGGCTGGGAAGAGCTCTGCCTGCTTTCATTCGCCGTCCAGGTACGAGGTCATGGTGGACGGAAGGAAGATCGTCGGAAGCGCCCAGCGGCGCTTCAAAAGGGCGTTCCTGCAGCACGGCTCGATACTGATGTCCCCGGAGGCTCGACTGAATGAAGCTGTCTTTGGCCGCTGGCTCGAGGGCAGGACAGCTTCCGTGAGCGAGTTCAGCGATATCAGCGCCCAGGGGCTCAAGGACCTCCTAGTAAAGAGGTTCTCAGAGGGGCTCGGGGCAGCCTTTCTCCTATCCGGCCTGGATAGCGGCGAGGAGGAGCTCTCAAAGGGGCTTGCGCCGGGCTGCCTGGTCTATGGCGGAGACGGCAATGATAACGTGAATCATGTAATCATTCAAAGTGATTGTTTTTCCTGGAAAAAAGATTTTGTGGTATAATCCTCGCGAGTTTCCGCTCAAATTTTCATCCGGCCTGCCGATATACTGAAATTGGGGGTATATGGCTCTTAAGGAAAAGCTCATAGACAAGGCCCAGAAGCTCATCGCAAAGGGCCAGTATGACAAGGCCGTTGCCGAGTACAGGGCAGCAGCCGACGCAGACCCGAGGGACATCTCCATCCGCCTTCGCATAGGGGACCTCTATGTCAAGATGGGGAAGAAGGCCGAGGCCATAAAGGAGTATACCGAGGTCGCCAAGGCCAACGCCCAGAGGGGCTTCTACCTCAAGGCCATAGCCGTCTACAAGCAGATACTGAAGCTCGATGACAGCCTCGAGGTCCACAGCAAGCTCGCCGAGCTCTACACCAAGCAGAGGCTCATCGCCGACGCAATAAGCGAATACAGCTATATAGTCACCTGGTTCGAGCGCAAGGGAAAGACCAGCGAGGTCCTCGAGATCCTGAAGAAGATGGTCGAGGTCGATCCTGACAACATAGGCGTCAGATTGAAACTCGCAGAGCTCTACCAGCGCCTCTCCTTTGAAAAAGACTCTCTCACCGAGTACTACTTCATATTCGACAGGCTCCTTTCCCAGGGCAAGCTCGAAAAGGCCGAGAAGATATACCTCGGCCTCTACGCCGCATACCCGTCAGATGAGCGCGTAATCACCGGCTTGAGCGAGCTGTATCAGAAAAAGGGCGACACTGGCCTGCAGGTCAGGTACCTCAAGGCGGCGCTTGACTGTCACAGGAACGCAGGCAGGGAAGACGACGCCAGGAGGACCGCCCTCCTCATAGAGGAGATAAAGCCCAACGACCCCGATGCCGCCTCGTTTTTGAAGAAGTTCAGGAAAGAGGAGGCAAAGGAGAAGACAGCGGAAAAGGCCCTGCCTGAGCCGGTCAAAGAGGCTGCCGCAAAGCCTGCGGAAACCGGGGACGCTGCCATCATATCCTGGCCAGAGGAGGAGATAGAGGTCTCTGTCGAGGGCTTTGAAGAGGACGCTGCCCAGGTCCCTGAAGAGATAATCGTCGAGGCCGAGGCGCCGGTCGAGGTCAGGACAGAAGCCTCTGAGACACGGCCCGAACCGAAGAGGACAGGAGCAAAGCCGCAGAAGGAGGCTGCAGCGCCATCTGCCGGCGAGGTAGAGATATCCCTCGAAGACCTCATGAATGGCGAGCTGCCCTCTGAGCGGGCCTCGCAAACAGCGCGGGCCGAGGCTGCCGGGCCTATCGTCGAAGAGGCGCCTGAGATAGAAATAGAAATAGAGGCGGAGCTGCAGGAGGCGGCTCCAGCCGGGCTTTCAGCAGAGGCCATCACCGAAGAAGCGCCTTCCATGGAGACCGTGGCTGAGGAGCCAGCGCTGGTTGAGACCGAGGCAGAGACTGCCACAGAGGCTCTACCAGTAGAAGAGGTTTTCGAGGTAGCTGTCCATGCAATAGATGATACTGCCGCTCCCGTCGAAGACGCGCCTTTGGTCTTTGAAGAGGCTCAGGAGATAGCGGCCGTTGAAGTTGCGGTCGAACCGCCGGAGGCAGTGGAAGAAGCCGCCATCTCCGCAGCGCCGGAAGGGCCCTCAGAAGAGGGCATGGCAGGTGAGCCGGAGTTCGTCAATGCAGAGCCAGCCGGGGCAGAGGCAGATGTAATCAGGATAGAGGAGCCGGAAGAGCCTGATACAGCCGCGCCGGAGATTGAAGAGCCCTTCATCGAAGAGGCCCTGCCTTCAGCCGAAGAGTTCGCCCCCGAAGATGCGGCTGCCGGGCCTGTCGAGACCGAAGAGTTCCAGGAGGACATCTCCTCTGCCATAAACGAGCTCATGGAGAAGATAGAGCCTGAGCAGCAGCGCCACGCAAGGGCTCTCGACGACGGGACTGAGGAGTACGTGGACCTCTCGGCCGAGCTCGGCATGAAAGAGGCCTTGAACGACCTTGCGGAGCCCTGGGGTGGAAACCAGCCGCGGGAGACCTTCGACGAGTTCAAGACAGGCATAGAGACCCAGCTCAACAGGGAAGACTCGGAGACGCATTACAACCTCGGCATCGCCTACATGGAGATGGAGCTCTTTGCCGAGGCCTCGAAGGAATTCAAGATAGCTCTGAAAGACCCGAGGCTCGAGTTCGACTGCTACTCGCGGCTCAACCATTGCGCCATGGCGCTTGGCGAGGCGCAGGAGGCCGTTACCTATTGCCTGAAGGGCATAAAGATAGAGGGACGCTCCATTGAAGAGAGGATCGGCATGATGTACGAGCTCGGGCTCGCCTACGAGGCGGCCGGAGAGACTGAGGACGCAGAGGAGCTCTTCGCCGCCATTCATGAGCTCGCGCCTACCTTCAGGGAGGTGGCTGCCAAGGTGGAATCGTCCATACACCATCACGACGTTCCCTTCGTGCCGCTCGACGACGGCCTCATAGAGGTGGAGCTATTGTGAGCCAGGAAAACGATATCAAAGGGACGGGCCGAAGCGATTCGGCCCGTTCTTTTTTGGAGTTCGAAAGACTGGCTGACGACCCGGTTGTAATCAAGACCGCAGCCGCGCTCTACGGGGTAGAGGCCTATCTCGTGGGGGGAGTTCTCCGCAACCTCGCCCTCTCCGTGCCTGTTGTGCCCGACTATGACTTTGTTGTGAATGGAGATACGCGCGCCCTTGCGGCAAAGATAGCCGAAAGGCTTGGCGGCACGCCGTTTGCCCTCGACGAGGAGGCGGGCGCTTACAGGGTGGCAGCCAAAGGTGACTCAAGGGCAATTACCATCGACCTTACACCGTTAAAGGGTACAATAGCAAAAGACCTCTCGCAGAGGGACTTTACCGTTAACGCGATGGCTGTCGAGCTCGCCGGGCTTGTGGCAAAAGGCGCGCGCCTCATAGACCCACTGGGCGGGCTCGCTGACGCGCGAAAGGGCATGCTTTGCATTGCATCGCCTTCGGCATTTGACGACGACCCTCTGAGGATGTTGAGGGCCCTGAGGCTCTCAACTCAGTACGGTCTTGAGCTGGCCGGAGAGACACTCGCGGCCATAAAGGAAAAATCCGGCCTCATCTCACGAATATCGCCTGAGCGGGTGAGGGAAGAGATAAAGGAGCTTTTCATCTCAAACGGGACCGCCGGGGCAATGGAGAAGCTCTACTCGACAGGCCTCATAGACGCAATCATGCCTGAGGTAAGCGGGTGGGCTGACGTAAACGGATATGACCTCAAGACCCATTCGCTCTCAGTCCTGAGCGAAGCGGAGAAACTCTTCAGTAATATATCCGAGAAGACTTTTCCCGGACAGTCCGAAAGGCTCAAGGAATATTTCTCAGGGGAGGACGGACAGATACCGAGGGGATGCCTCCTGAAGCTCGCCGCCTTTTTTCATGATTTCGGCAAGCCGTATGCGATTTCGAGGGAGGAGGGCAGGCTCCGCTTCATCGGCCACGACACAAAGGGCGCGCTCCTTGTGAAAGACCTCCTTTTGAGGATGCGTTTTTCAAAGCGGACTGCCAACGGGGTCTCCTTTCTCGTGAAGAACCACCACAGGGTCTTCATGCTCGCCACATTGAAGGAGCCGAGCGTCAGGGCAAAGGGGCACTTCTTCAGGGCATCGGGCGACGACAATGGCATCATGCTCCTGTGCCTTGCCCTGGCCGACGCGAGGGCGACAAGGGGAGGGGAAGACCCAGAGCTCTATGCCATCGTCCTCGATATGCTCTCGTTCTTTTACGATACCTATTCAAAAAAGAAACCGAAGCCGCTCTTCACAGGCAAAGAGATAATGGAGGCGTTCGGCGTAGGAGAGGGGCCAATCGTCGGGGAGATAATAAACGAGATAAACAATGCAGTGGAGAGCGGGCTTATAAGGAACAGGAAAGAGGCCTTGAGGCACATAAGGGAGTGGCTCAGGGAAAAGGGCTCATAAATATTGACAACGCATGGACCTTGGGGTTTACTGTACCCTTAAAAAGCGGAGGGCAGTAATGAGGTATCTATATATATTCATGCTTGTAATGTTAATGGCGTTTTTTGCCGCCGTTTCCAATGCAAAAGAATCGAAAGCCAAAGAAGGAGCAAAGAGGATGGAATCAGGCAAGGTCGTGAAGGCAGTTATCGAGACAAAGTACGGCAACATGGAAATAGGTTTCTTCCCTGACGTGGCCCCGAAGCACGTTGAGAACTTCGTGAAGCTCGCGAAGGAAGGCTTCTATGACGGGACCATCTTCCATAGGGTGATACCGGGCTTCATGATACAGGGCGGGGACCCGCTTACAAAGGGCGAGGACAAGAGCGTCTACGGCACTGGCGGCCCGGGCTGGCACGTGAAGGCAGAGTTCAACGACAAGCCGCACAAGAGGGGCGTCCTGTCGATGGCAAGGGCCCAGAACCCTGACAGCGCGGGCTCGCAGTTCTTCATAGTGGTGAAGGATTCGAACTTCCTCGACGGCCAGTATACGGTCTTCGGCGAGGTGACCAAGGGCATCGAGGTCGCTGACAAGATAGTCTCGCTGCCGAGGAACATGAGGGACCTGCCCAATGAGCGGGTTGAGATGAAGGTGAAGATAGTAGAGTAGCGGGCTGCTGAAAAAGGACCATCTGCTTTGTTGCCATCGTCGCTCGTCAGTGCGGCGTACGGCAAAGAGTACGCCTCATTCGTCGCTCCTCGACGCCTCGC